>CAZYOX010000046.1:0-16866 GCA_964649285.1 uncultured Bryobacterales bacterium
ATATTGAAAGTTGTAGTGGAGAGTAGGTGGCCCATGAAGAATAGGATTCCGTTTGGCGCGGCGCGATTAAGCGCGATCGGCATGGTGGTGTTCCTGGGCGCGGCCATGGCCCAAGATCATGCCTCCGCCGTGGACGAGAGGCGCGAAGTCTTTCTGAGGGTCTGCGGCGCTTGCCACTCCGCGGATCAAGTGGACGCAAGGCGCACTAGATCGCAGTGGGAAGATCTGATGTACAAGATGATCGACCTGGGAGCCAAGGGCACCGACAAGGAGTACCGAACGATTCTGGATTACCTCACATCGGAGTACGGCCGCGTGAACGTGAACCGCGGCTCCGCCAACGAACTTTCGGCCGTGCTGGGATTGACGACGCAACAAGCAAATGTGATCCTTAACTACCGGCGCGAACATGGCAAATACGAGAATTTTGACGCGTTCGCGAAGACGCCTGGGCTCGATGCGGCGAAGCTGGAGAAGTTCCGCGAAGCGCTTAGCTATTAGGCATTCGATGGTGAAGGAGAGACGCGATGTCGGTGGTGATCCCTGTGTGTTTGAGATTCGGAGTCGGCGTCATGGCCGGGGCGCTTGTCCTAAGCGCACAGCTGACTCCCGGTCCGGACGACCAGCATAAGGTTGATGCCGCCGCCGCGGACCGCGGGCGAGCCGTGTATGCCGCCGAATGCATCAACTGTCACGGCACCAGGGGGCGCGGCGGAGACGACGGCGACGGCCCGTCTGTCGTGCGTTCCGAAATGATGGCTCGCGATCGCTACGGAGACCTCTTGGGGCCGTTCCTGAAGGCGGGACATTCCACGCAGAGCGGCAAGCCGAGTTCTTCCTTTACCGAGGAACAAGTCGTCGAACTCTCTCACTTCATCCATCAGCGCATCTTCGAAACGCTACGTAGCTCGCCAACGTTCGATGTTCAGGACATTTTGACCGGTGATCCGGCCGCCGGCCGCGCCTATTTCAATGGCGCTGGGCAGTGTACCCAGTGCCACAACGTGGAAGACGATCTGGCGGGCGTCGGCGGCAGGATGGAACCCGTCGCATTGCAGCAGCGGTTTCTGTTTCCCGCGTCGCGCGGACGTCGAGGGTTTAGCTTCGCGGGGCCAAGCGGTCCTAAAACCATGGTGACGGTTACCCTGCCCACGGGCGAATCCGCGGCGGGCGAGTTGGAACGCATCGATAATTTCTACGTATCGTTGCGCGACGGCGACGGGGAACATCGTACCTTCAAGCGTTCCAAGGGCGTAAGGGTGGTTCAAGACAATCCCTATCAAGCGCACATCGATCTGCTCGACACGATCACGGACGCGCAGATCCATGACGTCGTTGCTTATCTGGAGACTTTGAAATGAAGGGATACTTTGCTGCCGCCGCGTTGTTGATTTTCTCCGGCTTGCTCGGGGCCCAGACGCCGAACCCGACGTCGCTGTTCGATCATCCGCCGGACTCCTGGCCTAGCTATCATGGCGACTACTCCGGCCGTCGCTACAGTAAGCTCAGGACAATCAATGACGGGAACATTAAGCATCTGAGCCTCGGCTGGGTATACCGGCTGCCCGCAGCCGTGCGCGGCAGCATCAAGGCCACGCCGATCCTCGTCAACGGGATGCTCTATTTCTCGGCCCCCGATCACGTCTGGGCGGTCGATGCTCGCACTGGCCGTGAGTTGTGGCATCACGAGTGGGAATCCAAGGGCGGCATTCATATCGGCAACCGCGGCGTTGCCGTTTACGGCAATACGCTCTACTACGAGACGCCGGACTGCAACTTGGTCGCGCTTAACGTCAAGGACGGCAGCGAACGCTGGCATACGGAGATTTGCGATCTCGATCAGTTTTACTTTGGCTCGGTGGCGCCGACGATCGTAAACAATCAGGTGATTATCGGCATCAGCGGCGACGATCTGGACCGCCCCGGTTACGTGCAGTCTCACAACCCGGAAACCGGCGCCGTGAACTGGCGTTGGTATGTGACGCCGCAGAATGCCGGCGACCTTGGAGCCGATACTTGGCCGAGCGTTGAAATCGCCAAGAACGGCGGCGGCATGACCTGGCAGCCGATCACGTTCGATCCCGACCTAAATCTGATCTACTTTGGAACCGGCAATCCGCAGCCCGTGGTGGCGCACGCTAACCGAGCGGGAGACAACCTGTTCACCGAGTCGATCGTCGCCCTCGACGCGAATACCGGCAAGATGAAGTGGTATTTCCAGGCGTCACCGCACGATACGCACGACTGGGACGCCACCGAACCGGCCGTACTCTTTAACGGCGAGATCAATGGCCAACCGCGCAAGTTGTTGGCCCAGGCGAGCCGCAACGGCTACTTCTTTGTGCTGGATCGTGAGACCGGCGAGAATCTGGTCTCCAAGCCCTTCATCGACGTCAACTGGTCGCTAGGCGTCAATGAGCGAGGAGAGCCGATTCCCGATCCGGCGAAATATCCGCAAGTGGACGGCGCGCTCGTGACTCCGAACCAGGGGGGCGCCACCAACTGGGAGCCGGCGGCTTTCAATCCCGACACCGGACTGTTCTACACCGACGCGAGCCAGGCCTACAGCGTTTGGTACATCTACGACACCAGCGCGAATCCTCAAGGATGGGGCGGTACCGATCGCGGCGGGTATTCGAAGTCCAGTATCAAGGCCATTGATTATAAGACCGGCGAAATCCGCTGGACTCACGACTGGGAAGGCGCGACCAGGACCGGCCTGCTCACGACCGCCGGGAACCTGGTATTCGCTGGCGACAACGAGCAGAACTTCGTCGCGCTGGATGCGACGACGGGCGAGGCGCTGTGGCACGCGGGCCTCGGAGCGCGCGTCAGTAACGGAGCGATCACCTACGAACTCGACGGCGATCAGTATGTGACCGTCGGCGCGGGCGACAGCCTGTTCTCGTTCGTCATGTGGAGCGAATAAGCGGGTTAACGCGGCCATGCCACTGTAGATCCGATGCAGCGTCGGCCGAAGGAACATGGCTCGCTTATCACGAGAGCCGCGGCCGCGATTTCGAAATGAAGGCGTACCGTCTCGGAGCTTCGCGTCCCAACGGCCCTGTCACGACCTCTAATCAATCGTCCGTTGGTTCGGTTGATCTTCGGCCGCCGGCAACCCGTGGCGTGTAGTCGCGGTTGTCGCGCCTCCACGGTTTCTTGAACCGCAACAGATTCGCTAATGTACGGTTGGGCGAGAACACCATGCGCATAACGCGCATCATCCGCGGGCCGGCATGGCGCTCCAGGCGAGCGACAACGAAGTGATCGAAGGCGTCTTCGGCCACCATGATCCCGAAGCCTCCTGTCGGCGTGACCACCAGATCGACGTAGCCCATCGTCCTGGGAGTCTTGCCTACGTTGCCGATGGTCGCCTCGCTGTAAGGACCAAGTTCGAACTGCGTGCTGTAGGCGGCCGACCATCCCATGGCCTTCAGCCGGCTCTTCCAATAGGTCGAGCCGTCGGTGATATTGGCGCGTTTCCCTGTCGGGTCATTCTGCACCTGGATATAACCGGTAACCGCTCCCTGCATGGGATGCCCAACGTAATTGGTGAACGCGGAATCGCCGTCCCTCCATGTCTTCAACCCTTTGAGCGAATCGAAATAATCTTGGAAAAAGGGGCCGCTCATCTGGTCCCAGGTCTTCTCCTGAGTCAGGCGAATGCCGTGCTGAATAGTCAGGAAACGCAGGGATTCCGTGCTGGCGCTACGCCAGTCAAACCCAGTTTCTTCTAGTTCGGGGGCCTGCCAAGCCGGCGCTGTATTCGACGGCAGAATGGCATTGTCCTCCGCGCGGGCAACAAGGGCAAGCGGGATACACAGGGCGAGGATAAGAGTTAACTTAGGCAAATTCACAGCGTGAGCGAAAAAAATACGAAGAGTAGTTAATAGATGTACCCCGGGACCATTCCGTTTCAGAGCGCGGTCCTAGTAACGAGCGTAACTCGCCAAGCAGCCTTGGCGCATCGCGGCGTGGTATCATTCGACGCCGTCGGGAACCAGGAGTTGCCATGTATAGAATCACGATTACCCTCTTTTTAGGCGTGCTAGCCGTAGCCGCATTGCCCGCGCAGATTGCCGATCCAGGCACAGGCGTAGGCATGGGACATCACCATTTGCGAGCGAGCGAAGCCGACTATGACACGTACAAGAAGCTGCTGGTCGAGGGATTAGGCGCGCGAGTCGCGAAATTCGGCACATCAGAAGCGTTTCTAATACCTGACGCGGTTATCCTGATCGCCAAGGGAGAATCGCAGGGTTCCAGCATCGGTACCGCCGTGGACCATATCGGTTTTTTGGTTAAAGATCTTGCCGCGGCGGAAGCGAAATGGACAGCGGCCGGCGGCGAAATCATCCCCGAAAGACCCTCTGCCACGCAGACCTTCCTGCTCATGCCTGGCGGCACAAAGGTGGAGTTGAGTGAGGATAAGTCCCTCAATGTGCCCATTAGAAACCACCACATGCACCTCTATACGCCGTCTGACAGCGAAGCGCAGAGCTGGTACATCAAGATGTTTGGAGCGACGGCTGGTACGCGGGGTCGCTTCAAGACCGGCAACTTGCCTGGCGTCGAATTGACCTTCGGCGTCGCCGCGAAGCCGCTTGCCGGTTCGCAAGGCCACGCCATCGATCACATCGGTTTCGAGGTGAACAATCTCGAGGAATTCTGCAAACAATTGGAAGCGAAAGGCGCCAAACTTGACAGGCCGTTCCGCAGTGTTCCGCAGATCGGCCTGAATATCGCTTTTCTCACCGATCCCTGGGGCACTTACATCGAGTTGACCGAGGGATTGAGCAAATTGAAGTAGCGTTCACGCTAAGGTAAAAATCATGCTCTTAAATAGACGCTTCGTCGTTGCCGGCGCTCTAGCGGCCGTTACTTTCTACGGTTGCGGCGGAACCGAGACGACGGAAGCTCCGCCGGAACCTGCCGGGACACACATCGCTTTCGTCGGCACTTACACCCAAGGAGAGGCCAAGGGCATCTACGCCTACCGCTTTGACGCGGCCACGGGCTCGATGAACTCGTTGGGTTTGGTTGCCGAGACGCCCAATCCTTCGTTCCTCGCGCTGCACCCTAACGGGCAGTACCTCTACGCCGTGAACGAAGGCGACCCGGAGAGCCCCAGCAAGGGTTCCGTCAGCGCCTTTAGCATCAACCAAGAAAACGGCCAGCTAACCTTACTCAACAAAGTGGATTCCAGGGGCGAAGCGCCCTGCCATCTGGCCGTAGACCAAACCGGCCAGTTCCTCTTCGTCGCCAATTACACCTCCGGCAGCGTGGGTTCCTGGCGCATCCAACCGGACGGCTCGATCGGCGAGATGGCTTCGCTCATCCAGCATGAAGGTTCCAGCGTTCACGAGCGCCAGGCATCGCCGCACGCGCATGAGACGGTGATTTCCCAAGACAATGGGCGGCTCTTCGTGCCCGATCTCGGCACGGATAAGGTCATGATCTACCAGATCAATGCCGAAACTGGAGAACTGACGGCCAACGATCCGACGGCAGCGACGCTGGCGCCGGGAACCGGGCCGCGCCATATCGCGTTCCACCGGGACGGCGCGCACGCCTATGTGATCGGCGAGATCAATTCGACGATTACCACGTTCGATTTTGATCCCGCGACCGCCGCCTTCACTTCCAAGCAGGTCGTTTCTACCTTGCCGGAGGGTTTTACTGGCGACAGCACCACTGCGGAGATCGAAATCAGCGCCGATGGCAAGTTCGTCTACGGTTCGAACCGCGGCAATGATACCATCGCCGTGTTTAGCGTCGATCCTGACGCCAAGACGCTGACGCTGGTTGAGCACGTTCCGATCCAGGGGCAGACACCACGCCATTTCATCATCGACCCGACGGGCGCCTATCTGTTCTCTGAAAATCAGAACACCAACAACATCGTGCAGTTTTCGCGCGATGCAGCCAGCGGCAAACTGATGCCCACGGGCCAAGTTCTAACGGACGTTCCAGCGCCGGTCTGCATGGTCTTCTTGCCCACCACTTAGATTTCAGGAGGGCATCCTCGCCGAGGTCCTCCCTCCCACGTTCGCCTCTCTTTTCGGCTGCATACCACCACAACGCTGGCGCATCCCAGCCAGCCAGTCGAAGGACTTTCGCACGAGCGGTTGAAAACAAAGCGATTTTTCGCCATGGCATAAGTGGCCGTCGTCTTGCTTCGTCAACGGCGCAGAGTGAGGTGTCCGATGAATAGAACGATGGGAATCCTAGCTGTCGCCGCCCTGCTGGCCATGAACTTGGGCGCGCAGGGCAGGGACGAAGACGATCAGCCGCGCAGCGGAAGCGAGAATCGCGGACCGACTATGGGAGTCGCTCGCGTGAGCGTGACTGACGGCGACGTTCGTTTGATTCGTGCTTCCCGTGACGCGGTTCAGGCTCAAGCGGGTATGCCTTTGGTCTTGGGGGATCGCTTTGCGACAGGGGCACGGTCGCGAGCGGAAATACAGTTCGACGGCGGCAACTTCGCCCGGCTTGGAGCCGACACCGAAGTCCGCATTGGAGAATTGGGCAACAAGCGTTTTGAGATCGAAGTGCTCAGCGGACTGGTCAGCTTCAGCCAGTTTGCCGACTACGAAGCCGATGTCGATGTAGAGACGTCCCTGGCGACAGTTCGCCCGATCAAGCCCTCGGTGTTTGTCGTGGAGCATCGTGATGACGGGCAAACGGATGTCACAGTGCGCGACGGCGTGGTGGAGGTCTTCACCGACGAAGAGATTGAGAAGGTGAAAGGCGGACTGCTGAGCGTTCGAGGCGATCCGGCTGAGCTGCGAACGGCCAAAGCGGAGCCCAAGAGCAGCTTTGATGACTGGGCCAAACGGCGCGATAAGCTGCTGGAACGCGACGGCCGGTCCGCCTGGCAGCGTTGGGTTCCTGATTACCTCGGCTTCGGTGTCGGATTTGGCGGTTACGATTATCCCTGGGGATGGTATGGCTATGGACCCCGCTACCATCGCACGGCGATCTTTTATCGCCGCGCGCCGCGCTGGGGACACCGGGTCGGATTTAGGGGAGGGAGGCGCTAAGCAGCCCGAATAGCCGCCAGATGGTCTCTTCAATCGCGGGATCATTCAGCGCCAAAGCGGCGGTGACTTGGTCCCGCGTTTCCGCAATTGTCCGCAAGCGGCGTTCGTCGTCCGCATTCTCCACAGACGGGATCGCCTGGTTGACGCCGTCGTAGAGCTTGGTGGAGGTCTCCCTCGCCGCGGCGAAATCCGCGGAGCGGATCTCGGTCAACAGTACCCCCATCTGGCTATGCAGCTGCGAGATCGTTAGCTCCTTGCGTAATCGGTCGCGCTCCATCGTCAACTGCTGCTCGACGGCCTCCGCCTGCGCTTGGACGTCGCGCAGCTGCAAGTACATTGGCGTGTAACCGGCCAGGGCGCCGATGAGAAACGCTCCAAGAACGAATGCCGCGATCTTCATGATTGCCACTCCTCCGACGCGTCCGGCGTCTTGATTTCCAAGCTGCGCCAACAATACCAACTCGCCACCGACGCGTAGGGCCGCCAAGGCGCCGCGATGCGTTCGCTTTCAGCCCGCGTCGGCATGGCGGCCAATCCGTAGAGCTTACGAATGGCCTGCCGGACGCCCAGGTCATCACACGGCAAGACGTCTGGACGGCCCAACGAGAATATCAGGAACATTTGCGCGGTCCATACGCCGATGCCTTTAACCTGGGTCAGCTGAGCGATGATCTCTTCATCGGCGTATCTGCCGATCCGCGCCAGCTTCAATTCGCCGCTAAGGGATAGCGTCGCGAGGCTTTGCAGATAGGCCGCCTTCTGTTTGGAGACTCCCGCCAGCCGATATTCCTCCGGCGTCAGCGCCGCTAACCCTTCCGGGGTGAGCTGCTTGCCTGGGAGGCCGTCAATCAGCCGACCCAAGATAGTGCGGGCGGCGGCTCCCGAGATCTGCTGGTAGACAATAGAACGAACGAGCATCCCGAAGCGGTCTCGTTGCAGGCTGTATCCGCACGGACCAACTTGACGGATGACGGCCTTGAGAACAGAGTCGCGTTTTCTAAGATGCCGCTCGGCGGCGGTTAGCATCAGGCGGTGGCTCACCACCCAATTCTAGGCGGTCCCGTTAGGGACGCGGAGCAAAGTGCCCGCGGCGGTTGAGTTGATAACAAGATTCGTTCGCCTGCGTACACTGCGGCATCTCTTCCCCGTAGCCGACGAGCGCCAATCGTCCCAGGGGAAGGCCTTGCTGGCCCAGGTATTCGACAATCGACTGGGCACGGCGATCGCCCAGAGCCAGATTGTATTCGCTTGATCCACGCTCGTCGCAATGTCCTTCGACAAGGATCCGGCCTTCCGGGAATTCCTCGAACAGCGCCTGGAGGGTCCTCGCGTTCTCATTGAGGGCCGCTTGCTGATCAGGGCGAATCGCATTGGAGTCGTAGTCGAAGTAAATATCCTGCAGCCGCGACGCCACTTCTTCTTCGAACGTGCCGCTAAACAAACGCCGCCCATTGCGGCCCGCGTTCTCATCGCCCGCCGAAGCACCGAGGTCCAACGAGCTGCGCACGCTGACTCGCGCCGTCGCCGTGTTCTCGCCGCCGGGTCCCCGCAACCAAAGGGTATATGTGGTATCGGCGGTTGGACGCACCTCAAGAGTGCCCTTCAGCGGAACGGCGCCAGCGCCGGGCTCAATCACCGCCTCATCAGCGCGCAAGCTGGACCATTGCAGGACGACCGTTTCGCCTGGTTGGATACTCTCCGGCGTGGCGGTTAAGATGCCTGCCGGCTTCTCCGTTGAGTACCCGCCGTTTGGTCCGATCGGCAACGGGGCCATCGGGTAAGGCGCACTCCTGCTGCTGCAGCCAAACAGTGAGGCAATGGCGACAGCGGCCAAGACAAAGAATGAAGGGTTGCGCATAAAACAATCTCCTGCGAGTACGTTTTATATTGCATGTTACTGCGTGCCGGCTGAAGATGCAAAGCCGGAATGAGACATACCAACAGTACTACCACCTAGCCTGTCCAGCGTCCTCATTCTCCCGCCCGAAAATTCGTGCGAATGCGACTGTTTTTACAGGGTCTTGGAGCGCTTTGCGCCTGCTGGGGTAATGGTTGTTAAGTACTATTCGTTCCATCCAATGATTTCATTAAATCATAGTAATCACAGTACTTACGGCTAAGCGATTTTCGGTACCCCTAGGGGATTCCATTGGCGATGGTTTTGTTTCACCATCTGAATATCCCGACAGAAGGGGCATACCGCATTGAAATATCTCAACGTAATTCGAGCGACTTTGGCGATGTTCGCCCTTGTCGCCTTGGCGGCTGTCAACGGCAGCGCCGCCTCTTTGACCGCCGTAAATACCACTTTCGCGAACCCCAGCCTTTTCACGGTGCTCGATGCCGCCTACGGCGCGGGGAACTACGAGCGTGTTTCCGACGATCTCGACATCCTCTGGACGTCCGATGACCTCATCGGAGCGACCGTGATCGGTAAGTATGCGAGCGCGAATCAGCGGCTCGGAATCTGTCTGCTCTGTGACGGCTCCGATAACGTCCTAATGGGTCCGAACATCACCGCCAATGGGGCTCTTTCGGTGGAGCTGCTTGACGAACCTTTTGTGTTCAGCGGTTCGACATTCCGATGGTTTGATGCTGCGTCCGGCGATCCCTATGTCACCACGGTCTATTCGGATCCGCTGCTGAACCCGCTGTCGGTCGATCAGATGGTGACTTTCGCGATCAATGAACGTCCGGGCGTCTTCGTGCTGGCTTTTGAAGATAGGCCGAAGGGCATTCGCTTCATCCCTTCCGACCGTGACTTCAACGATTTTATTGTCGAAGTCCGTTTCGCATTCGAGCCCACGAATCCCATTCCGCCGGATGACGATATCCCCGAAGCGCCGGAACCGGCGACCATCGCGCTATTCGGCGGAGCCCTGCTAGCTCTGGGTCTGGCTAAGCGGGGGCGGCGCAAACAGGCCTAACCAGGCAAGCCCCCTGCCTCATCCATTTGTGATTGCTAATCGGCGTAGTGCCAGGTGACGCCTGTACGGGTATCCTCCAGCACTACGCCTTTAGCTTGCAGTTCGTCTCTGAGCTGGTCGGCAAGCGCAAAGTCGCGAGACTTCCGAGCCTCGGCTCGCTTGGCGATGAGCGCCTCAATTTCTTGCGGTTCGACGCGGGCTGATTTGTCGGGCGTCAAGACGTCAAATATCGAATCGAACACGGTGAGAACGCGGAGCGCCTCGCCTGCGTCGCCGGAGTGGAACTCGCCCGTATCGATGGCCGAATTGGCGTCCCGTACGTACTCGAATACGGCAGCCACGGCCTGTGCGGTATTCAAGTCGTCATCGAGTCCGGCTTCGAACTCGCGTATCGCTTGCTGGGCCCGCTTGGCGGCAGACTCGCTGGCGCCCTCAGGGAACTTCTCCGTCTCTAGGCGCCTACGGAAATTCCGCAACCGTTCGATTGCCGCCTGAGCGCCCTTAAGTCCATCGAACGTGAAGTTCAACTGTTTGCGGTGCGGAGTCGTGGAGAGCAGGTAGCGAATTGACGCAGCCGAGTAGCCCTTCGCTAACAGATCGCGCAGCGTAAAGAAGTTGTCCAACGACTTGGACATCTTCTGCCCCTCAACCAACAGATGTTCGCCGTGGACCCAAAAGCGCACGAACGGCTTTCCGGATGCCGCTTCGGACTGGGCGATTTCATTCTCGTGGTGCGGGAAGGTCAGGTCGACGCCGCCGGTGTGGATGTCGAAGGTATCGCCTAGCTCGGCGACGGCCATCGCTGAACACTCGATGTGCCAGCCCGGCCGGCCCGGACCGAAAGGGCTCTCCCATGCAGGCTCGCCCGGCTTGGCGCCCTTCCATAAGGCGAAGTCGCGAGCGTCGTCCTTCTCGTATTCATCGTTGTCGACGCGCGCGCCGGCTCTGATGCCTTTGGCGTCGATTCGCGACAGCTTACCGTAGTCCTCGAAACCGGCAATGCGAAAGTAGGTTGACCCCTCGCTCTGGTAGGTACATCCCTTTGCCTCGATCTTCTTGATCAAGTCAATCATCTGCGGGATGTACTCGGTGGCGGGAGTGATCTTTTCGGGAGTCTCAAGCCGCACCGCGGCGCAATCTTCTTCGAACGCCTTGCGGTACTTGGCCGTGTACTCCTGGATCGTCTGGCCGGCGGCCATTGCGTTGGCGATGATCTTGTCGTCGACGTCGGTGATGTTCATGACGTGCCGCAGCTTCCAACCGCGGCGCCGCAAGTAGCGGCGCAGAATGTCTTGGAAGGTGAAGGTGCGCAGATTGCCGATGTGGACGTAGTTGTAGACCGTCGGACCGCACGAGTACATGCGCACCGTGTCTCCGTCCGCCGGTTGGAACTCTTGCAGGCTGCGAGTGAGGGTGTTGTAGAGCTTAAACGCCATGAATGCGGGCAACGAAGGCCAATAGGGCATTCTAGCGAGTTCAAGGCATCGCGGGTTCGATTAAGCAGCCTTGCGTTTTTTCGCTTTCTTGGCCTTCTTCGCTTTCTTGCGCGCTTTGCGTTCTTCGCACCAGGCGTCGAACGACTTGTCGTCGCCGAAGAACAAGTCGTACTCGATTTCCTTGGTGAAAAATTCGCAAGGGTCTTCGCCCGGCAGCCCGTAGTCACGGCAGATCTGCGGTCTAGACTCGTAGATGCCGCACAGGTTGTCAGGCTGCAGGTGGCGGCAGACTGTGCGCACCTCAAGATACCAGTCGCCGTCGTCAACCCACACGGCCACGCCCTCGTGACACAGATACCAACGGATGTAATCGAAGTCTTGTTTGCCCTTGGGCTTGTCGATCTGCAGCGCGAAGTATCGGCAGCAAGACGCGTTGCAGAGGTGACACGGGCCGCCGTCTTCTTCCTTCGGCATCGGCGGCTTGGCAGGTTCGTGCAACATCGCCAAGGAGACAAATCCCGGCGGTGGAGGCGGCGGGCCAGGAAGGATGCGGCGACCGATGCGTGCTTTGCTCAAACCGGTATCTTACTGCGTTCCGACAGCCTGACGAAAAGGAGCGTCCCGGCGCTGTTGCGCAGGGACGGCAATTGCTGAGGCTCAGCAGGGAATTTTAGTCGGCCACGGTAGCTCGGGACCGCGCGGTAAGGCTGAGCTCGTTGGAGCCGAAGACCAGCGGTGAAGCGAAAAAGTTGATCGGATAGGTGGCGGACACGGTGACGACGCTGCCGCCCTTCTTGTTCGGGTCCGACCATACCGTATTCACCAACACGCTGTCGGACGATAGGCCGACCGCCTGCGCGCGGACTGCGGCAGTGATGCTGGCGTCGTCATTCAGCGGATTGCGCTCGCCATGCACCAGCGCGTAGCGGGAGCCTTGGCGGGCCGCATGCGACAGCGTTGTATATGTCCAGACCAAGCGTCCGCCCTCGAAGATGCCCACAACCAACACCAGAAAGATCAGGAAACCCAGCGCAAACTCAACCATCTGCGCGCCGCGTTCGCCGTTGCCCCGTCGTTTGTCGTTTGACTTTCGCATTGCTTTACTCCTATTTCGCCTAGGTACGCCTACTGGACACGCATCCAGGTCGCTTCGCGGATATTCGTCTGTCTCGGGACGCCGGGGTAGTAGCCCAAGGTGTCGAAGTCTTGATTGACCTGAACCCGAACGTACGCGCGAGGCGCCCCATAGCCCGGGCAGGTAGTGGCTGCGTAATCTTGACAGCTAAATGGCGCTGCGTTCGGGCACTGGCAGACCTGGGTCGGCACGGCCGTGATTCCGGCCAAGTTGTCGGCGTCGCTCGTTGCGCGCACTTCCAATCCTGGATTGCCGCCCGAGAGCAGCGGGTCTTGGGCTCCCAGCAGAGCCGCCCCGCTGGATGCGCCCTTGATCGTCAGCGCGTGATAGAAGAGCCGTGCAAAGTCAGTGGCCCCCACGCAGAGAAGGAATGCCAGCGGTACGGTCAGCGCGAGTTCTACCATGATGCTGCCGCGACGGTTGTTGGTGAGTTTCTTTAGCATTGTCCTGTGCTCCTGTGCCTATCGTTCACCTGTTGTCCAGCTATTCCAATAACGAGACCTGCCGAACCGGCGGGTTCCTGCCGCTGTCTTCCCAGTTGACGCCGAGGCTAGGATTGCCGGTGAACCTCAACTGATCGGCGATGAGCATCGCGAAGGGCGAATCCTGCTCAGCGTTGCCGCCGTAGTGCAGCGTCACGGTCGGGAAGTACAGGATGCCGTCGAAGACCGAATCCGAAGTTCCAATGATTGTTCCGTCGGTATTGGAGCCGTTGCTCGGTGCGATAGTCCTGCTGTTGTAGAAGAGGATGTTCTCCCACGTGCCGCTGTAGGGAGCGTGGAGATCCGCATACGTCGCGCCGGTGATCTCGATGTTGTCGTTCTTGTTCAGCCCGAGATTGACGATCGTGACGCCATTGCCGATGACCGTTCCGCCGGTCGCTTTGAAGCCGCTGACAAAGTAGGTCCCAGGCGCTAAGTTCAGCTGGCCGCCGTTCATCGTGATGCCGCCAAGGAAGTACCCTGGCGCGAGGTTGGCCGTATTCCCGCTCGTGACCTTAAGTTGTTTGGTCTGGCACGGATTCAATCCAGAGCAGTTCGAAAGCGTAGGCACGTTGCTTTGCATGCATGTCACCGACCCAACGCCGCCCGGGCAAAGCGGATCATCTGGCGGAGGGATGAACGTGGGCGGCGGGTTGATTGTGCCGTTGCCGTTTTGAGTAAAGCCTCCGTTATAGTTGCCGTAGCCGATTGCGCCTGCATTGAGGCTGACGCCTCCGTTCGTGGTGATGGCGCTTGGGCTATTGGAGCGAGCGGCGATCGTGCAGTCCGGCGCGTTGATGTCGGCCGTTCCCGAAACCGTGATTGCGCCCGCGGCGGAGTCATTTAGCGCCAGTATGCAAACCGGGTCCAGTTCGTCTACAACGCCGGCAACCGCCCGCGCTCGAACTGTAGAGCTCTGCCGCATGACCACCTTTAAGAAAGTCGTCGGAATTGCTCGATCGATGATGACCTCCACGGCGTTGTTGTTTCCGCTGTTCGGCCCTGTGGAAGGCGGCCGATTGACGGTCACGGTGATGTCGGACGCATCGTCGTCGAAGCCGTTCAGCTTGGAATCGTCGCGGCCAGCCGAGACGACAAAGGCGTCATTTCCGCGTAGAATCTCGCGGGCCGCGCCAAAAGCGCCGCCGTCGGCGGCCGCTTGCATGCGGCGTTTTTCAAAATAGATTCTTCCGCCGTCGATCGTCAGACCGACGAGCGCCAATAGCGGCGCCAATAGAATTGCGAAAAGCATCAGCATGATGCCTTGTTTGGCGCCGCGCTTTCGAACGCTTGCATTCTTACTCATCTGTGTGCTCCCTACAGGCGCTCTCCTAACGGAGTTCCCTGACCTGCACAGCAAGGTTATCTGCAGTGGGCGTCCATAGGACATGGGCTTTGGGGTTCGTTTTTGCGCCAGTACGTAGGCGCCGCCCTCGGACCCCGGCAGTACTTCTACTCGTAGTACCGGAGTTCGCTACACCGGCATATTCCAATGGGTTCTCGGTCGCCGAAAAGTCTTCTAAGTGGCTTGTTATCAATGGTATAGAGTAAAGAACGGCGCACAAGAAAGCGGGCCGCTCAGCGACCCGCTTCTCGGAGCACACAGCCGAAGGAGGACTTAGCTGTTCCGCTTCTTTCTAAGCAAGCCTAAACCGACCAGGGCGCCGCCCATTAGCAGAACGGTCGATGGTTCGGGAGCTTCTCCAAGGTTGCCGTCGCCGTCGATGTCCCTGGGTGTCGCCAACCCGTCGCGGGGGTCTAGTCCGCCTTCCGCGCCAGAGCGTTCTGGGACAAGTACCGCCTCTTCGTTCGACTGGCCTGGTGGGTCGGACCAGATGTCTCCTTCATCTTCGCTTCCCCAACTATCGGGGCCTCCCTCCCAACCCTTCGGGTTGGCCGGGACGTCTTTGTCCGTGAAGTTGCCGACTGTGACGGGCAGGGGAGTCCTGCTCCCGGTTGAAGGCGAGGTAACTGTGGGCGGATCGAACGCAACGTTCTCGCCTTCTACAGTGGCCTGTGGGCGCAGCGGTCTTGCCTCGTCGCGCCAAGCCCGTAGATAGTGCGGTTCGAATTGCAAGGCAATAGCGCCGCCTGTTCCCCCGATGGTTGAAGCATTCCCTGGTACACAGATCGCCGCAGCCAAGATGCCAAGTGCCGTTTTCATCATCAGCTCTCCTCCCCCCGACCCTTTGCAATTGTTGTGAAGATGAGGTTTAGAAGACGGGTGTTTCCACAAAATTCACGTCAGCGCAAAAAAAGCGGGCCGCCTTACGCGACCCGCTTCTCGTCACCTAGCTAAGGAGAAGATCTTAGCTGTTCCGTTTCTTTCTCAGCGCGGCCAAGCCGAGCAGAGCGCCGCCCATGAGCAGCATAGTCGACGGTTCCGGAACCTCCGGCACATCCTCGTCAAGCGTGAAGGCGCCGCCAATCTTCAGCGAGCCTCCGCCTTCCTGTCCGGGCACGCACGGGGCCTTCTCTCCTGATCCGTCGCAATCCCCGCCGCTAGCGCTGCCAATATCTTGGATATGTAGCGCAACCTGCAGGTTTCCCAAGCTGTCCGACGCCATAAAGTCCGACAAGAGCAGGTCCACGCCGCCGCCGCCGATCAGAGTAGTCGTATAGGCGCCCGATCCGCTGTAGCTCCAGCCTTGACCGCCAGATCCGCCTACATCGAAAAGTCCGGTGTAAGGAGAGATGCTGAAACCGTTGGGACTCAAGCCAGCCTGTCCATCCGTGGACGATATAGATAGAGCCGTTCCAGCGAAGTTCAACATGAGGTCCCGGAACTTCGGCGTCGCGTTGATAAGGTCAACTGTTATCCGAAGGTCGCCGTCGCCCGGCGTGTCATCGATCTTGACGGTACCGAAAGGCCCGATGTTGTTACACGCCCCACTCGACTTCAAGACGTTCAGCGAGCACGTCAGCTGTGCCGTGATGCTCGCGCCCTGTGAATGAGGCGCAAACGCCGCAGCAGCAGCTAAACATCCAACCCAGGCAAAATTTCTAACCAAACTCGACCGCATAAAATTCGCCTCCCCCGGGGCGTCCAATCACGAACCGGGGCTAAGTACTCCCCGGTCCAGAGCCAGGATATCAGGCTTTCTACCTATTAGCCAAGGTTCAATCAATGAGGAGACATAAGTACTAGTACCTATAGGAGTTAGGGCAGTAAAGGACGTTCCAATCGAGCCGCCCTCCGAGAATCCTGAGTGTTTGCGCTTCCTACCGTTAGTGCGTTTACGCCCAGTAGGGCCAAGACGAGCAGCGAGCAGTCCGCTGCCCATCAACAGCATGCTGGACGGCTCTGGAAAATCGACCCCGGCTACCTCCGCTTTCGGAATATGAAATCCGAACCCTTGGCCACCAACGTCGGGGGCGTCCTTGTTGAGCAGCACGGGTTGACGATCAGCGCGATTCCGAAACCGAGTCGATTCGCAACTGATCGAAAAGGTCCGACATCAACCAAGTTTGGTTCTGAGGGGAGGTCTTCCCAGAGTGGTGGCCGCCTGAGACCTGAGTAGAATCGCCGCACTCGGTGAATGTCTGGGTTCCTCCAGCCACGATTCCGATACACGACGATTCCACCAGCGGAGGACTACTCCCGGTGGCGTGAGCGAACAGATCGATTAAGGCCGCAGTATCGTGAGTAGCCTCATCGTTGATGGAGCCGATATGACGGGCCGGAGGACTATCTGGACAGAGCGGCCTATCTCTTACAGTTATACGGACGGTAAACTGCAGCCGAGGTTTTTTGATTAAAGGAGGTTAGTGCAAAATCGCCGCGAAAACCTTTATGGAGCTTATAAGTGGTTGCGGGGGAAGGATTTGAACCTTCGACCT
>CAZYOX010000047.1:0-16863 GCA_964649285.1 uncultured Bryobacterales bacterium
AACCAGGGCCTAACGGCCCCGGCTCGGGTGGGGGAAGAGTAGAGGAGTGGAGCGGTAAGCCCGCTGAAGCGGGCTGAGGAAGAGGGATGGGCGTCCGCGATTTACCAGGGCTACAAGCCCTGGCCTAACCATGAGGCCCGTGAACGGGCCTGAAAACGCTAAGGCTCCTACGCCAGTATCGGGTCAATTTTTGCAAGGCGTGCTGGTCGCCGCTCCCCCGAAGGGCCACGCCCGCAAGGGCGGGACATGCTACGCGCAAGCGGCGGGCCTAGAATGGATAGATGGCAACAGCCGCCCGTAACCTCCCTGATGAGTTAGGACGTTTCGGTCCCTATGGGGGCCGGTATATGCCGGAGATTCTGGTTGCTCCGTTGGAGCAGCTGGAGGCGGTGTACCGCGAGGCGAAAGACGACCCGGCGTTCCATGCGGAGTTGGCGCAGTTGAACCGGGACTTCTCGGGGCGGCCGACTTCGCTCTACTTCTGCAAGCGGCTCAGTGAACAGCTCGGCGGCGCGGAGATTTGGCTCAAGCGCGAGGACCTGCTCCACACCGGCGCGCACAAGATCAACAACTCCCTCGGGCAAGCGCTGCTGGCCCGGCGGATGGGCAAGAAGCGCATCATCGCCGAGACCGGCGCCGGACAGCACGGCGTGGCCACCGCCACGGTTTGCGCCCTGTTCGGCTTCAAGTGCCGCATTTACATGGGCGCGGAAGATATACGCCGCCAGTCACTTAACGTTTTCCGCATGCGCCTGCTTGGCGCAGAAGTTGTCAGCGTCGATTCGGGCAGCGCCACGCTCAAGGACGCCATCTCCGAAGCTCTTCGCGACTGGGTCGCTTCGTTTGAAGAGACGCACTTTCTGCTCGGCTCGGCGCTCGGTCCGCATCCTTACCCGATGATGGTGCGCGACTTCCAAACGGTGATCGGCAAGGAAGCGCGCGAACAGTTTCTCGAAGCCAACGGCAAGCTGCCTGACCTGCTGATCGCCTGCGTCGGCGGAGGCAGCAACTCCATCGGCCTGTTCCACCCGTTCCTGGAAGACAAGGAAGTACGGATGGTCGGCGTCGAGGCCGGCGGACGCAGCGCGAAACTCGGCGACCATGCCGCGCGATTCTCGGGCGGCATGCCTGGCGTGCTGCAAGGCACGTACAGCTTCGTACTGCAAGACGACGACGGCCAGATCGCGCTGACGCATTCGGTCTCTGCCGGGCTCGATTACGCCTCGGTCGGCCCCGAACACGCTTGGCTGCGCGACCAGGGCCGAGCCGATTACGTCAATTGCTCGGACGCCGATGCGATTGAAGCAGTGCGCCTGCTGTCGCGCACCGAAGGCATCATCCCGGCGATGGAATCCGCCCACGCCATCGCCGAGGCCGTCAAACGCGCGCCTCAAGCGAAAGGTCAGAAATTCCTTGTAAACCTTTCGGGACGCGGCGATAAAGATATCGACATCTTCCGCGAAAACATGGCGGACCTTGAGGGCGAGTGAGCGAATCGGTCATCTTAGTAGATCCGAACCAACAGCATGAATCGCATCGATCTCGCTTTTGAGCGGCTGCGCCAAGAGGACTCGCGCGGCCTAATCGCCTACCTCACCGCTGGCGATCCCTCGCCCGACTGCACGGTCGAACTGTTGCTCGCGCTCGAACGCGGCGGCGCGGACATCATCGAGTTGGGCGTCCCATTCTCTGACCCGACCGCGGACGGGCCGGTCATCCAGCGCGCCAGCGATCGGGCGCTTAAGGCGGGCACGACGTTGACGAAGGTGCTCCACATGATCCGCGAGCTGCGCAAGCACTCGGAGATCCCTGTTGTCGTCTTCAGCTATCTGAATCCCATCCTGCGCTACGGCCTTGAGCGCTTTGCTGAGGACGCGGCCGCGGCAGGCGCCGATGGAGCCTTGCTGCTTGACCTCAACGTTGAGGCTGCGGGACCTTACATCAACGAAATGAAGGAGCACGACCTGAAGCCGGTCTTTCTCGTTTCGCAGACCACATCGCCGGAACGCCTAAAACAGGTGGCGGAGGCCTCGGGCGGATTTCTATACTTGGTTTCCACGGCGGGCGTCACCGGCGTGCGCGACGCGATTGCCGGCAGTGCGCTGCCTTTAGTGGAGCGCGCGCGAGCGGCAACGGACTTACCATTGGCTTTAGGCTTCGGTTTGTCGAAGAAAGAGCACATGGAAGCGATCGCGCCTTATGCCGATGCAGGCATCGTTGGCAGCGCGATCATGCGCGTGGTGGAAGAGGCCCAAGGGGCGGCGGATTTGCCGCTGCGGCTCGAAACGCTGGCGGCCGAGTTGAAGAGCGGGTTGCGGGCGACGACGGCAAAGAGCTGAGGGATCGTCTCATGAAGGATATCTCTGGTTGGCGGGAAGAAATCGATCGGATCGATCGCGAGATCGTTGTGTTGCTTAACAAGAGAGCCGAGGCCGTGCTGCAACTGGCCCCGCTCAAGAAACAAGCGAACCGCTCGGTCCATGATCCCGAACGCGAAGCCCACGTCCACGAAAACCTCAACAAGGCCAACACCGGCCCCATCCCCAACGAGTCGCTGCACAACGTTTTTGAGACCGTGATGGCCGAAATGCGCGCCTTACAAAATCAGCTCATCGGCAAGTAGCTGGGATGCGACCTGGCATGCCCCTGAAAACCGTCAGCATCGTCGGCGTTGGCCTGATCGGCGGTTCGTTTGGCCTGGCCCTCAAGAAGCGCGGTTTCGCTGGACGCATTATCGGCGTCAGCTCACCCGCCACCATTGAAAAAGCCCTCGCCCGCGGCGCCATCGACGAGGCAGCGCCATTGAAGCAAGCGGCCGCGAAGTCGGACCTGATCTTCCTGGCCACGCCCGTCCCGCAGATCATCGAAGACCTGCCGCGTATCGCAGCCGTCGCCAAAGACGGCGCCGTGATTACCGACGCAGGCAGCGCCAAGGCCGCGATTGTCGACACGGCGAGCCAAGTCTTCCACCGCAAGGCTGTGTTCATCGGCGGACATCCCATGGCCGGCAAGGAAGGACGCGGCGTCGAGATCGCCGATGCTGATCTGTTCATCGACGCCGTTTGGGCGCTGACACCCGCCGACGCGGCGCTGTTGGAGCTGCCGGCCGTCGTGGAATTCACAAAGCTCATCGCGCAGATCGGCGCGCGCCAAAAGGTCATGGGGCCCTCCGAGCATGACCGCGTAGTCGCCTGGACTTCTCATCTGCCTCAGCTACTCTCGACGACTCTGGCCCGCGCCGTGGCTGAACAAGTCGACGCTCCTGGTCTCGAAGTCGCCGGCCCCGGCCTGCGCGATATGAGCCGCCTGGCCGAGAGCCCTTATGAGATATGGCAGGGAATCATTGCGGCCAACGGCGGCGAGATCCGCCGTGCGCTGGAAGCTTTTCTCGACGAACTGGACTCGATCCGCTCGGCGCTAGGCACGCCCGAGATGGAAGACGCCTTCCGCCAGGCCAATACCGCCGCCCGCGAGATCCGCAAGGGCCGCCGGTGATACCCTGGAAGATTGTTCGCGGAAGGGAGAACTAGGTTTGGCACGTACGCCTGTAATCGCCGGTAATTGGAAGATGTTCAAAACGGTTGCCGAGACCGTGAGCTTTTTCGACGAGTTCAAGCCGTTGGTCGCCGGAGCGAACCACTGCGAGATCTTGCTCTGTGCGCCGTTCCCTGCCCTGACTGCCGCCGTCGACACCGTCCGCGGCACGGGCATCGCAGTCGGCGCGCAGAATCTCTACTGGGAGCCGCAGGGCGCTTTTACCGGCGAAGTCTCCGCGCCCATGATCAAGGCCGCCGGCTGTTCGCACGTGCTGGTGGGACACAGCGAACGCCGCCAGTACTTCGGCGAGACCAATGCGACGGTCCTCAAGCGTACCCTGGCCGCCCTCGAAGGCGGCTTAACGCCGGTAGTTTGCGTCGGCGAAACGCTGGATGAACGCGAGTCCGGCAGCACGGAAGCTGTTCTAGCGACACAGTTTACGGACGGCCTTGGCTCTTTGACCCCTGAACAGTTCTCTCGTATAATCATTGCTTACGAGCCGGTCTGGGCTATTGGCACGGGCCGCACCGCCACTCCCGAAATCGCCGAAGAGGCGCACCGCTTCATCCGCCAGAAAGTCGCCGAGAAATTCGGCGCCGAGCTGGCTGAAGGCGTGCGAATTCTCTACGGCGGCAGCGTCAAGCCTGACAACGTCAACAGCTTGATGGCCTGCGAAAACATTGACGGAGGACTGGTGGGCGGAGCGAGCCTCAAACCCTCGGACTTCGCGAAGATCGTGCATTACGGCGATCAGCCGGCTTAAGGCGAAACGGAAATGATCTACTTTTTGACGACGATCCACGTGATCATCTGCCTGTTCTTGATTGTCGTGGTGCTGCTGCAGAGCGGCAAAGCGGCGGATCTCGCCGGAGCCTTCGGCGGCATGGGCTCGCAGACTGCATTCGGACCGCGCGGCGCGGCGACAATGTTATCCAAGGCCACGGCGGTCGCCGCAGTCCTGTTTATGATCGTCTCGATTTGGTTAGGCATCGAACAAGGCTACGTGCGGGGCGAGGTGGGCAGCGGCAGCGTTATTGAGAGCAGCGGCGTCGCCGGCGAGACAACGGTTCCCGCCCCGCTGACGAACGTTCCGGTACCCGACGGTACGACTGTCGAAGTCGAACCGGTCACCCCGTCAGCTCCCGCTCCCGCAGAAGCGCCCCCCGCCCAGCCGCCGGCCCAGTAGGGGTCTACCAGGCGATTTTCGCCGGCAGATAGCGGTTGATTAGCCCCTGGTAGTATGGGCGCAACGCGGCGACGTCTGGCGCGCTTTCCGATTTTGAATAGAGATCGTACGGGTTGAAGGCTTGCACCCATTGCAAGCGCTTCTCGTCGGACGCATCCATCAGGCGTCGATAAGCGCCTTCGCGGTGCCAGGGGTAAAAGGAGTGGTAGCGCACCATCGCCCGCCCCTCTTCCGGCAATTTCGAGTCTTGCAGGACGCGGTACAGGTACTCATCGTGGCCCCACGAGAGTTGCACGCGATCCAGTCCGCAGCCTTCGTGGTAAACGCCCAGCTCGGTTTGGAATTCCGGGCGCATCGCATCCGGATTGTTGGCGAAATACTCGCGGTAAACGACCTCCTCCGACCACGCGCAGCCCACTGGAAACGTATCCCCCACGACAGCCCATTGCGGTTCGCCGTAGAAACACAGCATCTTGCCCGCATCATGGATCAGCCCGACCAACTGCATCCAATCCGCCCCTCCGTCACGCCGGATCTTTTCCGCTGTTTGGAGAGCATGGGCGATCTGCGGCAGGTCCGTATCGGGATCGGAGTCGTCGACTAACTCGTTCAGCCTTTCCAGGGTTTCCCACATCGAGATGCGGTCCCGCTGGCCGGGACGAAACTTCTCGTGCTGAGCAAGGACGAAGTCGAAAGTCTGGCGTTCGTGGTTCAGGCGATAGAGTTCCCGCACGCCCGCGGGCGCTTCGTCGTACGCGCGGAAGTCTGTCTTGCCCTCGCGATATCGCCCGGCAACGAAGTCTTCCCACTCTTCGATGATTTGCATGGAAATTCTCTCTGTATTGAGTCTAGAGCCCGCTGCAGTGTTCCGCTTTCGGATGAAGGGCGGATGCCAGCGGTGGGGAAAATCTTCATAGCCGCTGTCAATCTTGCCCTTATCTCCTGGACTCGCCAATAGCCGACAGCAAATCCCATATGACTGATTCTAAGAGGCTTAAGCTGCTCGCCGACCAAACGGTTACCTCTTTGCATAAGCAAGGGCGTGGAGGAGGGACAGATGCGATTCACACCTTTAGTAATAGGAGTCCTATCGGCTTCGGCCCTGCTAGGACAGGAACTCAATCCGACCCAAGGCCCACAGGCTGCCGAAAACGCGGGTGAGTCCAGGCCGCTTTATCACGTCGATGTCGTTGCACATACGACGAGAGCGGTTAGCTATGGCCACCGCTCGGCGCCGACGAAGATTGATTTCGCAGGAACCGTCCTGCAGCGGGACGCCAAGGGCGAGGCCAAAATCAATAGGGAAAGGAGCGTCGTCCAAATTGACGCGAAGTTCAAGAATCTGGCGCCCCCGCACCGTTTCGGACCTGAGTACTTGACGTACGTCATGTGGGCCTTGACGCCTGACGGACGGGCCACCAACCTCGGCGAACTGGTAACCAACTCCGACGACGACGCGAAGATCGAGACCTCGACGGAACTGCAAGTATTCGCACTTATCGTCACCGCTGAGCCCTACTACGCAGTGACCCAACCCAGTGATGTGGTGCTGATGGAAAATGTCGTGCGTCCTGACACCATCGGCCGCGTGCATACAGTGGACGTGAAGTACGAGTTGCTCAAGCGCGGCGCCTACACGTTTGACGTCACTGCGGCACAGACCAGGGAAAATCACAGCTCGCGCAAGGTTTCGCAACGGGAGTACGAGTCGATCGTGGAGCTCTACCAAGCTCGCAACGCGGTCCAACTCGCTAAGGCCGAGGGCGCCGACGTACATGCGGCCGATGCATTCGCTCGCGCTGCAAGCCAACTCAAGGAGGCAGAACAGATCTACGCGGCCGACCCGAAAGGCACAGCCGTGGTGACATTGGCGCGCGAGGCGACGCAAACGGCCGAGGATGCCCGCTTGATCGCTGCTCGCCGTCAGGCTGAGGCGGCTTCGAGCGGCATTGCCACGAACGAGTAGCTGCGGTCTGGCCACGCGAACGCTAAACTGAGACCGGCAGATGGGCTCCCAGTGTTGCAGTTCGCCTAGCGTTGCGGCATTTGACGATCGGTACCGGCGTATCCTGTGGGGCGCGCTGATTATCAACGCCATTATGTTCTTGGTGGAGCTCGCTGCCGGATTGGCAGCGGGCTCCGTTTCGTTGCAGGCCGATTCGCTTGATTTCTTGGGCGATGCCGGAAACTACGTCATCAGTCTCTTCGTTCTCGGAATGGCATTGCGACATAGGGCCGGGGCTGCGCTCATCAAAGGCGTCACCATGGGCCTGTTCGGCGTTTGGGTCTTAGGCGCCGCCGTTTGGCATGCGGTGCTCGGAGGCACGCCCGAAGCACTTACGATGGGCGTTGTCGGCTTGGCCGCATTCGCGGCCAACATGGCCGTCTTCGGCTTGCTCTGGAGCTACCGGCACGGCGACAGCAACATGCGTTCCGTTTGGCTGTGCTCGCGCAATGACGCGGCAGGAAATTTCGCCGTTGTACTTGCAGCCGTGGGAGTCTTCGGGACAGGAACTGGTTGGCCCGACATGACCGTCGCCGCGATCATGGCAGCGCTTTCGCTGCAAGGCGCGTGGCGCATAGTCAGCCTGGCTGCGGCCGAGTTAGCTTCTGAGCGCCGCATGGCCGACGCGCCCTCGCTGAGCATGAACGCCTCCGACTAGCCCAACCCTTGCAGCGCCGCCTTCAATTGCGCTTGGTATTGCAAGGCGATTCGCGGCAGCATCAGCAACAATGGGGCAGCGAAAACCCAACTCCGTCCGCGCAAGGTCAGCAGCCCAAGCAGCAACAACAATGGAGTCATCGTCCTCCCCGCAGCGTAGGCAGAAGTCCAGATGTCGAGTCTGCCGAGCATCGACGCAAGCAAGGCGAATAAGATCGCCGTCAGTTCCAGGTATCCCGCCGAGCGCTTCCAGGCCAAGTAGCCGGCCAGAACGAAGGCCAACCACATGCCCCGTTGGCGACTTCCTCCAAGGCCGCCGCCAGTTGCATCCAGCTCGACAGCGGCGGGATTCCAGAACCCACGAGAGTGCGCTCGATGATTCCGCTCAGCGGATAGGCGCCATACCAGTTCGTTCCATCGGCCCAAGTTTGGGTGCGAACATAGCCCCACCAGGCGAGTGTAGGCGCGGCCGCCAGCGCGCTAAACGTCATCGCCCGCCAGTCGCGCCGCAGGGCCGAGTGGACGAACCAGCCCACCGTTAGAATGGTGCCCGCATGAGCGGATCGTGCGCGAGCAGGTGATAGAACTGTCCGTCGTAACCGGCCGCATCGTCGACGCGCCGCGTATGCGCTTCCAAGTCGCTGGGCAAAGCGGCGTCAGCGCCCGTATAAAACAAGCCGCTCCATTCGCCGTCGTAGGCGCCGGCGATGTTCACGGCAAGCCATGCCCCCGCGATTAGGCAGGCCATAGCGCCCGTGGTCCGTGCGCGCATCGACCCATTGTCGCGAAGCTGGGCGCGAATCGGTCTCTTTGCGCGCCGGCCGCGGTCCTTTCTTACTGTTGCTTCTGCAGCAGCGGCGTCAACACCCAGCCGGGGTAGCCTCCGGCGCACTGCCGGAATTCCCTGGCTGGGGTCTAGTCCATTACTTCCGGCTGAAGGTGTAGCGTCCCACCTTCTTTCCGGCGACCTCGGCAACATAGAGCGTGCCGTCGGGAGCGGAAGCGATCAGGTGCGGTCCGCGCATTGCGGCTTGGACGTCATCGTCCGGGCCTCCGATGGAAACCAGTTGCTTGAGGGTCTTGCGGTCGTAGACGAGGATCCGAGAGTTCCCGAAGTCGGCAACGTAAATATGGCGCTGTTCGGGGTCGTTGGAAAAGGCGATGCCCGACGCGGTCTGCGGCGACTTCATCCCAGGGGCGACGGAGAATTGCTTCTGATACTTGCCGTCCCGGGTGAAAATTTGGACTCGCTGATGGAGGCGGTCCGAAACGTAGACGAGGCCGTCCTTCGAGACTTCCACGCCATGCAAGCCTTCAAAATAAGGCACGTCTTCATTGCCGCTCGCGGTTACGTTGGATTCGCCGGCCGGAGGCAGCGGAGGCGGGGTCTTGCCGTATGCGCCCCACATGCGTTTGAAGGCGCCGGTGGCCTGGTCAAACACGATGATGCGATGATTCGCGTATCCGTCAGAGACGTAGACTTCGCCGGCCGCGTCGTCGATGAAAAGGTCTGACGCCGCCCGGACATTCTTGGTGTCGGAATCGCCCGTGCTCTTGCCCTTGGCGCCGATTTGCTTGACGAACTTCCCGTCGCCGGTGAACTCCAGGATCGCGTCATCGGCCCGGGCTGTATCGTTGCGGAAACTCCCCGATATCCAGACGTGTCCCTTCGCATCGATCGCGATGCTGTGTTCGTTCTCGGGCCAATCATACCCGTTGCCAGGGCCGCCGAATCCGGAGATAAACTTGCCGTCGGGACTGTACTTCAGCACGGGCGGCGCCGCCTTTGCGCGGTCCGCTTCAGGTACGCCTCGGGGACGGTGCAATACCCATACGGATCCATCCGGACCGACGGCAACAGCGCTAACTCCGCCGACAACTTTGCCCTCCGGGGCGTGAAACCAGTTCGGGTCCGCCTGCACCTTGACGTCTTGTGCGGCCAGTGCGGGAGCAAAGGCAGCCAAACCGGCGGCCATTAGGGCGACTACTACCATGCCGGAACGAGTCTTAATTCCGATCATTGATTTCTTCGTGAGGCTCATTTTCTGCTCCCGTAAATCGACGAACTAACCAACGGAAAGCGGCTGACCGCAACACGTCTTGCCGCCAAACAGCACATCGCACTATACACGATCCGGCTGAACGACCGCGCGACCGACGTGGATGGAAACATCCAGGGCGGTTCCGCCGACTCTCCGACACGTCGAGAGTCAATGCTGTTCCTTTCGAAGGCTTTAGGATCGTCGACGCTCCACCGCTCCGTGACCGTCGGACTCTGTCGCGCTCTTCCGGCCACCCCTAGGAGGGTAAGGCAACACCGCATGGGCCCCGCGACGCGAACGGCGTTTCGAAGGCGGACCATGTTAGAATCACCGGGCTATGCGACTCACGATCTTCCTGCTTATGAGCTTGGCTTCTATCGGACTTCTTTCAGCCGCGGACGGGGAACGCCAGTTCACCGAGTGGCGCACCTACCACCTGGCAGCGGCGGAGGACATGGCCGCGCTCGATGCCTACATGGAGAACGCCTTGTTGCCGGCGCTTAAGCGCCAAGGGATCGGGCCCGTGGGCGTTTTCTCGAAAGACGCCGAAAACGAAGACCAATCGCCCAAACTCTACATGGCGATTCCGTTCGACTCCTTGGAGCAATTCGCGGCGATGCAAGAGAAGTTAGACGCCGACCAAGCCTATCAAACGGCCGCAGCGAGCTACTTTGCGGCAACGGCAGAGAAGCCTCGCTTCGTGCGCATCGACAGCGAGCTGCTGCACGCCTTCAAGGTATGGCCGCACGTCGTCGTCCCGGCCCAAAAGACAGCAGGCAAAGACCGGCTATTTGAACTGCGCTCCTACGAAAGCCACTCCGAGAAGAACGGCACGCTCAAGGTCGACATGTTTAACAACGGCGAGCTGCCTATCTTTAATGCGACAGGGCTTCAGCCCGTCTTTATGGGCCGAGTGATGACCGGTTCACACGCACCGAACCTGACCTATATGCTCGTGTTTGACGATCGAGAGGCGGCGACGGACAACTGGCTCAAGTTTCGCAACCATCCGGACTGGAAGAAACTCTCCGGCGTTGAGAAGTATAAGGGAACCGTCTCGAAGATTCACCAGACGTGGCTGCGTGCGCGTCCCTACTCGGGTTTGTGAGCAGGCGTTCGGAACAGGCAGTACCAGTGCGGGAGTTCGGGGACGGTCAAGCATGACCGTCCGCCGCGCGCATTAAAGCGAAAGGGCTCTAGCCAGCACGCCGCTGTCGCCCCAGCCGACGGGCGAGGCGAGCGGTGGACGCGCCTTGACCAGCAATTGCATTGCTTCCGGGAGCTCCGTCGAGTCGTCGATAAGCCAGGCATTGACCGGCTCTTCACTCCGCATGGCGATCCGCAAGTGTACCGGCCGGTCGTTCATACCGGTCAGCCGGATCACGTAGCCGTCGCGGTTCTTGATCGGGTCCAGCTCGATGCCTTCGAGAGTGACCTGCTGCACTTTCGCCGCGTCCGGCAAGAACAACGCCATCGTGTGCGCCCGGCGCGGCGATTGCAGCAGCAAATCAACGGTGCGGACATCGCTCGCAACGCTTCTCGCCGTTACAGCGGCTTCGGGAGGCGTCCAACCGCTCGGCGGCGCCTTGGCGACATAGTTGACCTTGGCGTCCGACCACGGATAGATGGCCTGCTCGTGGGAGAAGTCCATCTCGTGCAGCAGAAAATCGGGCGGCTTAGGGCTCATTAGCGTCACCCTGGCCGCACCCTCGTCGATGTTCTCAATGAATCTGATGTTGACCTGCTGCGGCCGCCAGGCCGAGTACAGCGGCATGGTTACGGCGCCCACGATGCCGATAACGGTCAGCAGCAACGCTCCCGCTGTGCTGAGTTGAGCGCTTCGGCCGCGCGCCATCGGGACGAATACTGACAGAAAAAGCGCGATACACGGAAACGCGGCGAAGACGAGCGCGTAGCCTTGTGTTTGCGCTAGCGCAAGCGCAAGATTCAGCGTTTGACCCGTCGCCACTATGATCGTGGTGACGAGCAGCGTGGTTCTCACCGACGCAGAGCGTACGAAGCTCGCCACGAGAAGCAGCACGACGGCCGGAACCAGCGGCGCCAGGAGGACGCCCGCAGCGCTCGGCGCAGCGACCGTCGCAGCCAACCCGAGAAGCCACCACCAGCTCCAAGCGCCGGCCAGGGCGATCAGCATCCCGACGCTGCGATAGAGGCCCCATGCGGCCGCCAACGCGCCCAGCGCGGGCGCGGCAAACAATAGCAGCCGATAAGGCCATAGGGTAGCTGGCCATGAGGGTTGCGTCCCATTGATCAAGGACACAAGCTTGAATGCTCCGAGGCCCACGGCTCCGGCCGCCGCCAAGACCAGTAACGGACCGCCCAAGACAATCAAGCGCCCGCGCCAATCACCGTTGAGTAGGCCCTCCCGAAACAGCACCGCGAACAGCGCGATCCCTGCGACGCCAAGCCACAGGCCGTTCGCCCATTGCGGCCAAACCGCCAACACGCCGCCCATGCTCGGAAGCTGTACATAGGTGCGGCGGTTCTCAGCGGCGAGGTCCGTGAGGTCCATCTCCAGCAGCTTGCGGGCAACAGGCAGCAAATTCTCGCCGTGATGTTGCAACGTGCGCTTGTCGACGTTGCCGAGGCTGTCGTTGGGCGTGTGGTAGTGCGCACGCTCGCCGGCAAAGGCGAAGTCGATGCCGGGTATGTTCGCTTCCCTGGCAACAGAGAAATCCGTATCGCTGCGCATGTGCTTGAAGACCTCTTCCGCGATCGAAGTCGCCCACGGAAACTTAGCTTCGTCACCGTAGATGGAGATGAGCTTGGAAGCGTCGCCCGTGGTACGCAATAACATGCTGGGCCCGGTTGTTCCCGAACCATCGAGATTCAGCACCAGGCCGATTTTGGGGGCGAGGCGGTTGGCTCGAAAAAACGCATCGGCGCCGGCAAGGCCCGTCTCTTCTCCATCGGTCAGAAGCAACAGAAGCGGATTCCGGCGGGGTCCCTCGCTCTGCAGAATGCGTGCGGACTCGAGCACTGCGACAACGCCGATTCCGTCGTCGCCGGCGCCAGGCGCAACCGGCGCCGAATCGTAGTGAGCCATCAAGGCGACGTAGGGTCCGTCGCGCTCGCCTGGGATCCTTGCGATGACATTTTCGGTCCAGGCGCAGTTGGTGCGCGCAAAGGCACACCCCCAGGCTTGCTGAACTTCGTAATCGATGCCGTTCCTGTTGAGGTAGGTTTCGATTCGCGACCGGACGCGCTTGTTGGCATCGCTGCCGACGGGATGCGGCGCGCCTTCCGACAGGATCTCCGTCAACAGCGCGTAGGCGCGCTCGGCTGAAAATTCGCCGTCAAGGGCCGTAGCAGGTTTGACGTCCGGAGGCTCGCCGGCCCATTCATCCAGTCCGAACGTCGCGGCCGTAACGATGATGGCGCAAAGAAAAAGGTAGCGGTATTCACGTTCCATCGTCCGGCACAGCTTCGCTCACGATACCGTAACGGCTGATAGCGAAGGACACGCGCCTGCATGCGGTTTTCGCCGACCATGGAGTTGACGTGCCAAAACATCATTTCGACGCGATCGTCCTGGGCGCAGGGGCTGCCGGCCTCATGTGCGCTATCGAAGCCGGCAAGCGCGGACGCCGCGTTGCCGTTCTCGAACGCAATGACCGCGTCGGACGCAAGATTCTCATCTCTGGCGGCGGGCGTTGCAACTTCACCAACGTCCATTGCAGCTCCGACAACTTTCTCTCTGACAACCCGAACTTCGCCAAGTCGGCGCTGGCCCGCTACACGCCGCAAGATTTCATCGCTCTGGTCGAGAAGCACCAGATCGCCTATCACGAGAAAGCGCTTGGGCAGCTTTTCTGCGATAAGTCCGCGCGCGAAATCACAGACCTGCTCGAACGGGAGTGCCAACAAGCTGGGGTACGGATGTACTTGAATGTACGCGTGCAGGAAGTGACCAAGAATGACCATTTTGTCGTCCGTGCAGGCGGTAACGAATTTGAGGCGGATGCATTGGTCGTCGCCACTGGCGGGCTATCGATTCCCAAGATGGGCGCAACGTCGTTCGGCTACGAGTTAGCGAAGCAATTCGGCTTGAATATCCGCGAGACGCGCCCAGCGCTTGTGCCGCTCACGCTGAGCACGGCGGACCGCAAGCGTTACTGCGATCTGTCGGGGCTATCGGCTTCGGTCATCGCCCAGTCGAACGGTCACCGGTTCCGCGAAAAAATGTTGATTACCCATCGCGGTCTGAGCGGCCCGGCCATCTTGCAGATCTCGTCGTACTGGAAGACGCCGCAGCCTATCACCATCGACCTCGCTCCGAACGAGCACCTTACGGCCCCGTTGCGTTTGCCTGAGGCGGCGCGCAATCTGGCAACGGCCAAGGCGGCCTTCCGGACGAGCCTGGCGCAGCGCCTCGCCGACCGTTGGCTCGAACACAACGCCCCGCCGAAGTGGACCAACCAAAACCTCGATCAACTCGAACACCTTGCTCATCACTGGCAAGTGTTCCCGATCGGAACCGAGGGCTACGAAAAGGCCGAAGTCACCGCGGGCGGCGTCGATACGAATGAACTCTCATCGAAAACGATGGAGAGCCGCAAGGTCCCCGGGCTCTACTTCATCGGCGAAGTCGTGGACGTCACCGGACACCTCGGCGGCTTCAACTTCCAATGGGCTTGGTCGTCGGGCTATAGCGCCGGACAAGCAGTTTAGTGTGCAGCGACGGGCTTCTGTCGCGCCGCGGGCTTCTTCATCAGCAGGATGAACGGCACCAGCAGCAAGAAGATCAACGCCAGGATGCGAAACGCTTCGACATAGGCAAGAATCGCCGCATGTTGCTGCACGATGCTGAACATCAGGGCCTGGCTTTTTGCCGTAGCAGCGTGCGGATCGATGCCTTGCGAGAATAGGTACTGACGCAGCATCTCCATGCGCTGTACGGCTTGCGAGCTGAAGGGCGAGATATGCTCGCCGAGGTGGTTGATGTTGGTTTGCTGGAAGCGTTCGACCATGGTCGCCGACATGGCAATGCCGATCGAGCCGCCGATATTGCGCAGCAGATTGAAGACGCTGGTGGCGTTGCCCATACGCTCGCGCGGGATCGGCCCCATGCTGATCGTCGTCAAGGGCACGAACAACATGGCCATCGAAAGGCCCTGAATAAACTGCGGCCAGAAGAAGTCCCAATAGCCTGCTTGCAGGTTCAGCCGCGCGAACATCCACAGCGTCGCCGCAGCGACCAAGAAGCCGCTCGCCAAAAACTTGCGTGCGTCATACTTCCCCAACATCGAGCCCACCAAGGGCATGGCGATGAAGGCGCCGATGCCGCGCGGGGCCATGGTGACGCCGGCATCCAACGCCGAGTATCCGAGCAACGTCTGCAACCAAATGGGCAACAGCACCAAGCTGCCGTAGAGCACAAAGCCCATCATGGTCATCAGCAGCGTACCCGTGGCGAAAGTGCGGTCTTTGAAGACGCGCAGATCGACGACCGGATCTTTGACCGTCATTTCACGGATCAAGAATGCGACTAGGCCGACGATGCAGATCGCCGTGAGCCAATTGATGAAGTTGCTCTCGAACCAATCTTCTTGTTGACCCTTATCGAGAATGATTTGCAGCGCGCCGATACCGACGGCAAGCAGGCCAATGCCCCAGTAGTCGATACGGCCCGTTCCGCGCTTGATGTACTCGGGGTCAAACACGTAGGAGCGAATCATCATCACCGAAGCGATGCCGACAGGGACATTGATGTAGAAGACCCAACGCCAGCTATAGTTGTCGGTGAGCCAACCGCCGAGGACCGGACCCAAAATCGGCGCGACGACGATGCCCAGGCCCCAGAAGCCCATTGCCTTGCCGCGTTGATCTTCGGGGAAAGCTTCGAGCAGCACCGCCTGCGATAAAGGCGCCAGCGAGCCGCCGGCGAGGCCTTGAATGACGCGGAAGACGATCAGCATCGGCAGCGTCGTGGCAAATCCGCAGAAGAAGGAAGCCAACGTGAAGCTGACGACCGACGTCGTCAGCAGCCGCTTGCGGCCAAAGAAATTAGCCATCCAACCGGTGATTGGCAGCACGATGGCATTGGCGACTAAGTAAGACGTCAATACCCAAGTGCCCTCGGTGACCGTCGACGACAGGGTGCCTGCGATATGCGGCAACGAGACGTTGACGACGGTCGTGTCGAGAACCTCAAGGAAGGTCGCGCTCATCACCGCGATGGCGACGATCCAGGGGTTGACGTGCGGCGTTGCGGCGTTGTCGTTCACTGCACGCGAACCCTTGGCACGACAGACATGCCGGGACGCAATACGTCTTCAGCGCCCTGCCCGGCTTCGAGGACGATCTTGACCGGCACACGTTGGACGACTTTGACGTAGTTGCCGGTCGAGTTCTCAGGCGGCAGCAGGCTGAAGCGCGCGCCAGTCGCCGGCGATATGCTTTCGACACGGCCTTCGTACGTGCGGCCGCCATAGGCGTCCACGGCCACTTCGACAGGCTGGCCGGGGCGAATATGCGCGAGTTGATTCTCTTTGAAGTGGGCGAGGACCCAGACGTCTTCCAGGGGAACGACGGCGAATGTCACTTGACCCTGTTGCACGCCTTGCCCGACCTCGATATTGCGGCGCACGACGCCGGCGACTGGAGCGTAAATCTTAGTGTGCGAGAGATCTAGCTCGGCTTGGGCGAGGCGCGCTCGCTCGGTTTCGACTTTGGCGGCCGCGGCTCGTGCGCGCGCTTTGGCGGCCGCGACTTGTTGCGGTCCGCTCGACGCGGAACGAACGTCGGATTCCGCACGAGCGAGACGAGCCTTTTGCTGCGCGACTTGATGGTCGGCCACCTCGATGGCCTGACGCACCTCTTGCAATTGCGCTTCGGCAGCATCGAGTTCCGCCTTGGCAGCGGTCGCCGCGGCTTGAGCCGCGTCGAATTGCTGACGCGAGATCTCTTCCTTGGCCGCGAGAGGGCGGTAGCGTTCCAAGTCGCCGGCGGTCCGTTCGTGGTTTGCCTTGGCCTGGAGCACTTGCGCTTCAGCGACTGCTAGCCGGGCGCGAACGGCCTGCGCTTGCTGCTGCGCGGTGGCGATGGCGGATTGGACTTCGCCGACGGAGGCTTCCGCGCCGGATAGCTGCGTGCTAGTCGACGTGGAAACTACGGGCACTTGGGACAGACTCGCTGCGGCGGCAGCTTCAGCTTCCGCCACTGCGGCGACAGCTTGGTCGACGGCCGCCTGGTACCCAGCCGGATCGAGTTCTGCAAGCAACGTGCCTTCTTCAACGGCCTGATTGTCTTCGACGTGAAGCTTGATGACAGTACCGGAAACGCGGGCGCTAACGTCGTGGATGCGTCCGTCGATTTGTGCGTCGTCCGTGGACTCCCAGTTTTGGCTGTACTGCCAGTAGGAGAACGAGCCGATCGCCAGCAAGGCGACGACGGCGATCAAGATCCAGCGGCGG
>CAZYOX010000048.1:0-16578 GCA_964649285.1 uncultured Bryobacterales bacterium
TCTTTTTCCGTGCTTCTCACTAAGGCTCGTGATCCGTGATGACCCGCCGGACTTGACCCTTCGTTGAAGGCAGCGCGGGCGACGGCGTGCCCAACGACGATGCGTAACATGCGGCTCGGGCACGGCAAAAAAACAAAGAGCGCAGGTCAGGCCTTCGGCATGAGCTGCACCGCTTCCCGGTTTATCGAAGAGGACACAGCCAAACAAAAAGAAACCAGCGGACCCGTTGAAGGCCCGCTGGCTTCTGGCAGAGGATCGTTGTCTTACTCGTCCTCGGTGCGCGCTTTCTCCTGCGCCTCGACGATGCGGCTGTGCGCCAGATCGGCGGCTTTGGACAGAGCCAGAAGATCCTGCGTGTCGTAGCTGTGCGAGGACTGCCACTTGCCGTCGCTGGTCCGGTAGCGGCGCTCGAAGCTGACGTTGTAGAACACGCCCTGTTCCGTCGTGCGCTCCCAGATGCTGGCCGTGATCAGGCCGACGCGCACCTTGTCGACGGGCGGGTTGGCTTTCTCCTGCGTCTTCTCTGCTTTGCTCTTTCTGTATGACATGGTCTTGTCTCCTTTTCTTCGGTTTGTTCGATGACCGGCATCCACTGCCAGCCTTGTGATCCGGCATCAGCCGGGCGAAGCGGTCCGGCCGTCAACGGGCTGAAAAGCCGAGGGGCATCACCCGTCTGCACAAGCGCCAGCGCGGAAGACGGGGATACGGCTTTGATCCCTTGCGGCCATCAGGGCCGGTGGTCCGGCAAGGATTCACAAAAAAGGCTGGCTGTGAGAAGGCGGTGATCACGAACGCATGAAACCGGGAAAGGAGCAGACCCGGCAGACGAAACACGGGAGCAAAGCAGGACGCGAGGATGAGAGCTGACCGGACGAAGAGCTTGCGGGGTCCGAAGGCCTGAAGGCTAGGATCGATCAGGAAAGAACGGGACGGGGCGAATTCACAAACGCGGGCGTCTTTTCGGGCGGCGGTGACCGCACGCGGCGTAGAATGAATCGACCTGCGGCGCCCGCATACTCCCGGACTGAGCCAAGCTGGTCAAAGGAGCGTAGTCGTTATGCGCGTGCACAGACAATCAGTCATCACCGGGCTCATGCTCGCAGCCGGGCTGATGGTGACGTCAGCATCTGCGCGTGCGATGGAGATCGAGCGCTTCGACGCCCTGTCTCCCCAGGACCAGTCGCGCTACCTAGTCGTCCTACTGGACGGCTCGAAGAAGCTGCTTGAGTCGCAAGGCAAGCGCGATGAGGCGATCAAGATCATCTCCGTATTCGACACCAAGGACCCCGGCGAGACAGTTCCGAAAGGCATGAGGCAGTTTTCTGAAGATCTCGAATCTGCTCGACAGTATCAAATCAAGACGGGGAAAACCCTGCAGGTAGAAAGCGCTCTGCTTCTGAGGTTCAAAAAGCTGGGCATAGAGGTTTCGCGTGACGAGTTCATGCACCTTGGTGATGGTTTCAAACCTGCCGATGCGGTCAAGCCGAAGTGACGCGACGGCTAACTTGTGGTGAAAAGGTCCAGCTGGGCGCTCTGCCCAGGAACGAAGGTGATCGGCGGGCCGCACAGAACCCATGACGCGCCGGCATGCTTGACGTTCATGCCGTGATAGAAACCATTCGGGTCAGCGCGAGCGGCGTCACCGTCAAGAGTCCGTTGCGAGTAGCTAACAGGCTGCCCGTCGAAGATGTCCGGATGCGCAAGACGGTAGGCCTCGGCGATTGTGGTTCCGCCCCTGTGGTTCATGCCGGTGCAGACCCACAAGCCGCCCTGCCAGGCGAAGGGTTTGCGCACGGGCTGACCCATGCCAATGCGGTCGGCGCTGTACGAGCCATAGATATCGCCTTGTCCAATCGTCTTGTTGGCGCGGTGGCACCAGGAGCCGGAGTCGAGCCGGGCCGGATCGACCGGCTGCATGCTGGCGTCCGACCTGGCGCTGTTCGTTGTTGCAGCGACGCTCATGCCCTGATGCCTCCGCGGTTGCGCGCCTCATCGGCGTAAGACGAGAGCGTCTTCTCAGGCACGAAGTGCAGGTCACGCTCGGTGGGAAGTCCCAGCGGGCCGCGCACGCTTGCGAGCTCTGAAAGGCTCACCGTGCCAAGCTCGGGGAATCCCATGCCCAGATCGCACAGGCCAAAGGCGATGTCTTCATCGTCGGGATCGATCTCGCTCAGCAGCCAGGTGCAGCCCGCATCCGGCGTGAAAAGTTTGACGACCGGAAGGAAGTCAGGCTCGGATCTGCCGTCGCGCTGCAAACGCTGGCGCAGGATGCCGTTGCCAAGGAGCCGGTTGCGGATGTCGTCCGGTATGAGGGTCATGAGCACACCTCCGGCTCCGGCATGAAGCGCGCCACCTCCGCGTCCCGGATGTGCATCTGGAAGTGGTGAGCCGCGAGATCGAGTGCGTACTCGAAGTCAATGCGCCTTGCCGCGCAGAAATGATGCAGGTCGGTGAGCAGGGCCGCGACGGCCTCATCCGCGACGGCGTGCTCAAACCCGCGCGCCTGTGCGGCGGCGAGGATACCGCAACGCGCAGCCGCCACGCGGTGAGCATCCGTTCCGTGAATGACAGGCGGTTTCAGGCCGCTGGGAGGGGGATTGCAAAGTTCCATTACGTAGTCTCCTTTCGCTTGTTTGTTTCCTTCAACACGCGAGAAGAGAACGCCGGGCGCAGTAGCCGAAGCGGTCAAGGAGCAACACGGGAGCCCGATCGACTAGAGAGGGCGAATGGAGCGGGCAGCCCTTGACGGCAAGGCGCGACCGGCGAGGGTTGCGTTAAAGGTTGAAGGGAACGAAGCGAAAGGGAGAGAAGGACCGATGGACAGCGACATCAGGGTGCCCCGAGCATTTGCCGCTGATGATCCGAAGCGCCCGGCGTGGGTATCATCGGGATCGTCGACGCTTGAGGGAAGGACTTGCATGGCCCGCAGAAAAACGCGCCGCAGGAAGAGCGAAGACAAGCACACCTACCTCGCACTCCGTGTGCAGGGCTATGAGGCTCAGGCCGAAGCCGCGCTCAATCTCAACGCGATCTATCCGCAATCAGCGATCAATCTCGATGACCGCGACCCGCTCTTCCGCTTCATCACGCAGCTCACCATCACGGGGACAGTAACCGCGCCGCCAGCGCGATCAGGCGAGGTGTTCAGCCTAAGCATCTACGGCGACGATGCACCGTCAAGAGCGGTGAATGCGACGCTTGAGCGCGTTCAGGCCCGCGATGAGCGTGGGCATCCCCGCTACCGTCCCTACCACGGCGACATGCTGCCGGTTTACGAGCCGCCGCCCGGCCTCGGGCTGCTGCACAAGGTGCGCGGAGAAAAGTGCTGGACAGGGTGGGTGAACGCCCTGCCGCGCTATGTCAGCGATCTGCTGGCCTTGCTCGGGACGGGCCGGGATCTATATCTGGCGCTGCATGAGAGGAAGCGGGGCCGCGAACGCTGGTTGCAAAGCCTGTCGCTGCAAACCGTCGATCCAGTTGACGAAATGGAATAGACGCCTTGTGCCGAGGCCGCCCTAGGCGGCGGCCTCGGCTGAAACTTCAGGGACGGGAGGTGCGGGCGGTTGCGGTTGCAGGCCGTGCAGGTAGTCGGATGCGCGCTGCGCATGAGCGGCAGCGGAGAAGATCGCACGCTTGTCGCTCTTGAGGACGCTCAGCCAATGCTCGATGTAGGCCGCGTGATCCTCGCGGATCTCCGGCGTGATTTCCAGATCAGCACAGAGGAACGCTGAGGCCAGCTCGGCCACCAGCTCTTCGCGGGCATAGCCCTCATCGCCCCAGCTCTTGCGGCCTAGTTCGCGGTCAAGGCGAGACGGATGCTTGGTCCAGTGGGCGCTCTCATGCGCGAGTGTTGCGTAGTAGCTTTCCGCGTCACGGAAGGCCTCGATCGGCGGCATCTGGATGTAGTCCGCTGATTGCGCGTAGAAAGCCTGACCGCCACGGTGGCGGATGTCGGCACCCGTTGCGGCGAAGAACGCTTCAAGATTGGCAATGCGTTCCACGGGATTGTCAAAGCGCGGCTCGGGCTTGGCGTAGTAGTGAGCGGGCAGGTCGTCGATCTGATCGACGTTGAACACGGTATAGCCCTTCATGAAGGGGATTTCGCGCTCGACCTCAGCGCCGGTGGCGTCGTCCGTTTCGGTGCGGGTGATCGCATTGGCGTAGACCACCAGAGAGCCTTTCTCGCCCTTGCGCACTTGTCCTTTGAGCGCTAACGCCTGCCGGTAGGTCATCCAGATCGGCGCGGTGAAGCCTTCCGCTGTTGCGGATGCCCAGAGCATCAGGATGTTGATGCCGCTATAGGGCTGGCCATTATGACGTAAGGGCCGCGTGATGCGGCCGGCAGCGTGCTCCGCGTTCCACGGTTTGACCCAGGGCCGGACCCCGCGTTCCAGATCGGCGATGATGCGGTCGGTGACTTTCGTATAGACGTCCTGTCGCTGTGCTTGCGTATTTCGCATTGTTCGTTCCTCCTTTTCCTCGCGCCGGTTTTCCCGGAACGCGAGCAGGAGAAAGGCCGGGTGAATGAGGCGGTCCGTCACCGCAGGGAAACGGCCAACACGGGAGGAGCCGTCAGGCGACGAATGGAGCGGGCCGCGCCGTTGACGGGACGCCGCGCCCGGCCCATGATCGCGGGATGTTTACGGGAAACCGGCCAGGAATGAGAGGGGAACGGGCCGTGCGGGATCAGCGGAAGAGGCAGCTATCAGGCGAGGGGGAGAGGCTGCGTGCGCATTAGTGGCTCTGGCCAGCGTGCGCCTAAAGCCTGCGGAAAGAGGATAAGCTAGACGGCATGGAAGACCACTGGCAGGTATTTGCGAAGGAGCTGGCGAGCCTGTTCGCGGTCATGCCCGGTGTCGATCCCGCGAAGCTCGGTGACGACCCGCAGTGCTTTCTTGCCTCGTACGAGCCTCCTAAGGGCCTTTGGGAAGAGCGTCACGAGCAACTGCGCAAGCACTTCGTCGACGTGATGGACCGCCGGACGTTCCAGAGCATCTATGCGACGTTCCTGGAGCAACGGCGCAAGGGCGGAAGCCTTGAAGAGCCTTGACGGGCTGGGGCGGGCCGCTAGAAATGCAGCAAGAGTGATCGGGGCGCAAAAGCTTGCGCGAAGGGGAGCCGCTGCAAGAGAACCGTCACAATCCGCGCAGTGAGGAGTAGCGGGACGCGCCGCAAACGCACCCGAAGCGGCGAAAGACCGCGTGGGTGCGAATCGTCCACGCCGCGATACGGCTTCGAACCTCATCGGGCGGGACGCCGCGCCCGGGCCATGATCGCGGGATGTTTACGGGAAACCGGCTAGGAATGAGAGGGGAACGAGGGGCGGGACAGGCTTTCGACACGGGTCAAGTGGCCGTTGGAGCGAAAGCGGCTGATGGCGACGAGCCCGGTCTGGCTTGGATGCGCGGCGGACTTACCGAGACAACACAACTCGGAATGAAGCCTGGGTCGTCTTCTTGAGGTACAGTTCCGTTGTAGCCAATAGCCGCAAGCTATCGTCAGTCATAGTTTGCACGGATGCGCCCGGCTGCACAAGGATGACCTCGAACGAGAGATTTGTACGGCGGGCTTTTTCCTTAAAGTAGACCAGTTCCCTCATTCCGCCTTTCAGAAAGCGTGAAGCGCCTTCGCGCGCCCAGGTGTCCTGACGACGTTTGAGATCGTGATAGAGACGCGGCAAGCCCTTGTGGCGGGCGGTGATATTCTTCTGGGCCTGTCCGCAGAGCGTGTAGAAGTTGCGGATATCCTGCGAAATCTGGTTACCGTAGGCCCCTTTGCAGTGGACGAGCGTCAGCTTGATGGTGCTCTCATCGATGTCTTTCAGGCAGACGAGGTCCGCCGCTTCGCCGTGGCCGTCATCGTTAAAGATGAGGTCGTATTCGGCGGACAGTTTCTCGAAGGTACGGTACTGGATCGTCTGCGTTTCACGCTGCTTGTTCATCGACTCCTTGTTGAGAGGGATACTGTCCCAATCCCACGATTCAAGTCTGTCCCGTTCAAAGATACCGGCGTTGATATTCGTAGCGATGTGGTAGCAATTGTAGGAGTAGCTGCCGTCGGCGTAGCGGATGATGAACGGGTCCTTCTGAAGGTACTCCTCCAGGGCGATAGCTTCGTCCCGGCCCTTGCGGAATTGTATGGCCGGGCCAGCAATATGCTCATGCTTGTAACCTGCTGCCAGGTCGCTTGAGATGGTCTGCCGGTATTCCGATGAAGCTTCATCGGAAACAATCCTGATGACTATTGAGCCATCATCCGAAACCTCGGCAATCTCCAGATCGACCATGATGAGCGGCTGTTCGTCAGTGCTGAAAATGACGCCCTGCCGGTCGGTAAGGCGCATTTGGGCTTGTTCGCCCCATTGAATAGAGATTGGGTAGGCGTCGTGCGGTTTGTCCATCCTTTGTGGACGCAAGAAGCCGCTTATGACGTTGGTCTCGGGTTCGTCATCGGACGTCACCTTTGCCCAGGTCGCAGTGGTCCAGTTGATCCATTCCGAAATCGTGCCCGAACTGGCCTGCCAGATCTTTCCCCGGCGTTGCGTTCCTCCCCAAAGCACGCGTTCGCCGTTTTCGTAACCAAGACAGGCAATATTGTTGAGCTCGGCCTCGGCTTTCTCAATGTCAGCGAGGCCCTCCGTTACATTCGGGCCAAAGTAGGACGTAAAGCTGATTGCTCCAACGCGTGACGAGCCGAGGCTCTTCACGAGAGGCAACTCGACATTATTCAATATCCTGAATACCGGCGTGCCTGCGACAAGACTGGTTGTTTCGTCAGTGACGGCAAGCGCCATTTTCTCAGAACGCAAAGCGTCGTAATTGCTCGCATAGAGACAGAGGACTCCGGCGTCAGCGTCCCACCGCAAAATGACGAGGTCGTAGATAGTGTCACGCACATTTTGATAATTGCCCCACTTAACTTCAGCCGCCCGGCAGACGACTGCTACTAGTACATTTTCGGCTTCGTTGAATGCGAACCAGGTCTCGGACCCTTGGGACAGAACAGTCCGGTACTCAAGCGGAGACCAGGTCTTGCAGTTCGTCCTGAAGAACTGCGCGGAGAGCACAGGTCTCAGGTTCCACAGCGATAGCTGGGCGGCCAGGTCTCCGGATTCCTTCAGGCCAAAGACGACCTCCTGTAGCCGGAGTTCGGATGCGATACGGTCATCGTTCAGCCTTCGGATAAGCTGATCCCAGTCGGCACCCTCCGAGTAGAGGCTGGCGAGTTTCGATTCCGCAGTAGGGTCAGCGATGTTGGCGACAACGGTGGCTTCCCCGATCTGCTGCCAGTTCCCTTTTCTGGTGAACCGCCCGATGAACTGGAGCGTTATGGCCAGCGACCTGTGAACATCGTGAAGGGCCGCGATTTTCAGATTTGGAAGGTCGAAGCCTTCGCCGAGCATGTCCACGCAGACCACAATGCGCGATCCGTCGGGGCCGCGGTCGAGAAGGCTGGCGAGCGCCTCGTCATTTTGCCGTTTACGACCAGGCCCTGAGTAAATCACGATCGGACGAAGATCGGGAGCAAGCGCGGCATAGATGGCACCAACCGTTTCGGCCCGATCTTTGGTGCGTGTGCGCGCCATTAATAGATGATCGCGACCAAGCTCATCGCGATCTCGCCGCAAAGCGGCAATCGCCTCAGTGGCTATCGCCCGGTCTTTAGCATCGTTATCACCATATTCCTCTACCGTACGCAAGGTGATAGGGCGGTAGTAATCCGCAGCCTGCGCGTCTCCAAGCTTGTAGTTGAAAATTATCTTGCCGTCGATCCTCTTGCCATCGCGCCGAAAGGGGGTCGCTGTGAACTGAAGGATGCGCTTGGACTGAAAGCGCTCGCGGATCGAATTCCAGGTGGCGGCAGTGACATGATGGGCCTCATCCACGATGAGAGTCGAGCATGCATGCGCCAAATGGTCGAGTGAATCGGGAGTTGAGGCATGGAGCGAGTCGGGGAGCGCGACGATGATATTCGACTGTTCCGTGATCGCGCGTGCATCGTCAACCGAGCTAATACCGCCTTTTATAATTGCCACGCGGGGGCGGGGGATCTCGGCTGGCACCACGCAGGCGTCTGGCAGGACACCCAATGACATGAACTTGCCGCCGATCTGGGTGCGCAGTGTATCTGTAGGGACGAGAACCAGTGTTTTAGAGAACCGGAGATAGACCTGGGTTGCCAGCATGGTTTCGGTTTTGCCGGTGCCGGTCGGCAAAACCACGGTGGCAGGATCGAATTGCTTCCCGACGGCAAAATGCGCACAGATAGCGTGCAGTGCCCCAATCTGGGGCATGCGCAGGCCGAGCTGACCTGTAGACTCGTCTTCAACCCGGAAGGAAAACTTGTTGGCCCAGGATTGTAGAACCTTGTCCGGGGTGTTGCAATGGTTTTCTAGATCGCCGAAGGAGTCCCAGTTTAGGTTTAGCTCTTGGGGCCATGTCGTTGCATCTTCCGACAGCGGGCCCGTGAGAACTCCCGAAGGTGTGGACTGCCGCCGGGCTCGCTTGCGCCGCAGGAGCAGTTCCCGGAAAGGTGGGTCGAGCTTCGTTCGAATTAGATCGTGTCCCGGAATATCGCAGTCGAAAATCTGAGCTTCACAGGTGGTGCCAGGAAAGACGCGCTGGACAATGAAGTTGCCGCTGACGGTCTCTTTGCGGTCCGGGAGAGGGGGCAGCGCAAGGTTTCCTTTCCATTTGGGGATGAGCACGGTTTTATCCCCTTTCAGCGTTCTGCGCAGGAGCGCTTGCTGCCGCCGCTTTCAGGCCAGCCGGTGCGGATGGAATGTCGAAAGCGAGCACGGTTAGGGTGGTTTCCCGGCTGGCGTCATTGGGCTGGGCGAAGACATACCGGAATCCCGTTTCGCCTGTCTTGCCGAGATCGCGTTTGAACTGAGGATGCTTGGGGGCCGCCTCAGCGATCTTGTCGAGAACAGCGGTGAAATCAGCGTTTCTGTTGAAAATGACGAGAGCAGCCTTGGTGTCTCTCCAACTTAGGTAGGAAAGAAGCTGGTCGATGGTTGCGAGAAACGCCTTCTCTCCTTTCCAGAATTTGCACTCCCCAACGAAGACGTTGCGGCCCTCAACGCGTATGAGGATGTCCGTCTTGCCCTGGAAGTTGAATGTCTCGCCCGTGGCCTGCCCGGCGAATACGCCGTTCAACTGGACGAGAAAATGGCTGCGGAGATCCTCTTCCCCCATCTCGTGGAAGGCGTGGGGGCTTAGCTCCATCACCTGGACCATGTTGTTCATGATGCGCAGGATCTCGTCGTAGTCCTGCGATGACAACGCAGGTTCGGGCTTGAAGGCTTCATTGGCTTTGGGCCGCTCAATGCTCGGAACCCGACGCTTGACGGGTACCGCGTACGTGACGGGCATTCCTTCACGTCTTTTCATCGGTAGGCCGATTGAGGCCGTCATGCCTGCGTCGGCAAGGAGTCGCTTCTTTCTCGATTGGATCTCCGAGGTGACGAGCCCTTCGAGTTTGTGATTTTACTGTGCAGCGGACTCAGATAGAGACCGAAGATAGTCTTGGATCGAGGTGACGGTTCTTTGGTATTCCTGCTTGATGGCGCCGCCGTTCTGGTCGGTGCGCACATAGGTGAGCAGAATTTCGTCGCCGCGGATCTGGCCGCGCGGCGGATTGAGCGTGTAGGTCTGGGGCTGAATCTTGAAGAACTGTGCATCGCCACGGAACGGTACAGCAATGACCGTCTTGGTTCCGGGTATGTAAAACGGTTTCGACGGGTCCCGGATGAATCGCATTGGGTCGCGGCTCACGTCGACCGGATGTTCGCCCGAATCGGCTATGTAGATCTCATCCTCATTGATGACCGGAACGTTGAGTCTGAACTCCTCGCAAAGGTCCTGAATGAGGTCAGGCTCGCTAGCATTGAGCAACGCGTTGGCTGGGATGGCCTGAGCCTTCTTCTTCACAGCCTCGGTCTGCGCAGCGAGGATGCTGAAGATGTCGTATTCATTGAATAGGTGTTTTTCGGCCAAGATCAATATCCTCCCCGTCTCACTCGTTCAACAGCAGTTCGGCCATGCCGTCAAGCTTTGACTGGACGTACCGCGAAAAACGCGGCATCGTGAGGTCGGGGCGACGGACTTTGCATGAAAAGTTCGACGATTTAGCCTGTGTGACCATTCGCTAAGAATTCTGGCTTTCGAAAAGGCTTCTTATCCAGAGCCAGAACCGTCGCAGGAGGCCTCTTCGTTTGTGATCCTGGTCCGCATAGTAGATGCGCCTGCGCTCCTCCTCATTGCGACGACCGGCCGCGATCTGCTCCTTCGTCCATTGCTCAGCCCACATGACGTGCCCCCCGGTGATCCAATAGTGAGACTGGCAGGGTTGTTGCCAATTGCCCACAGAAGGCGAAAGCGTTGGCCCGCTCTTGGTCTCCACCACAGACCATTCAGTTGGCCCGAGGGGCGTTTTGACCTTCGATCCACATCCGCAAGGGCAAAGGTGCATTGCGATGTCGAACTCCTCGGAAACGTACAGGACGCCCTGCTCCAGTTCCTTGGGCATGTAGTGGACGCGCTGCAGCTCGAACTTCATCAGATGTCGGACTCCCCTACGACCTTGATGTCACCAATGTCGAAGAGCAAATGGTAGTGGGGAATCTCTTCAAAGTAAAACCCCCGCAACTGCTTGAATCGGATAACGGCCAGACAAGCATTCAAGGCGTTGATCTCGCTGATTTGGATGTTGTTCCGGTAAACGTCGTCGGGGTGGTTTGACATTTCAGCCAAGCGCTTATCTCGTACGTTGCTCGCGTTGTCAGACGAGTAGTAGGTCGCGCGGACCATGCCGTTGATCGGGCCTTGCTTCCGGTGGAGCCCCATACCAACATCGATGAACGGGATACCTTTTGAGATCAGGAGATCGAAAATCTCTGAGCGCGCCGATCCCTTATCGACGCACACGAAGGCGAACGTTACGCCCTCCAGTTCGAGGTCTGAGGCGGATTCGATACGTTTGCGCTCGACCTTCAGGCCGTGTCGGAAGTTATCGTACCGTCTTGCATAGACATTGGCCTTCGGTTTCCCCAGATCGGCTTCCTCCAGCCGGCCAGGCGACCGGAAAGCGTTGTGAACGTGGAAGACGTCGAAGTCGAACGCCCGAACTTCGCGTATGGGCGTTTTGACGAGAAAATCCAGAACGTAGGCGCCCGTGCCGCCAAGGCCGATTACGGCCACCACATCCTCTGCGAACTTGGCGGAGAGGTCCGTAATTTCCGCCCGGCTCGTGAGCGTGTCGTGGAACTTGAAGACCGAGTCTGACATCGTCTCGACGGTGCGGAACGTAAGAGGGCTGGCATCGTAGAGTTCCATGGCCGGCCCCGAGATGATCGTTGTGTAGCTTTCGATCTTGTCGAAGAAGTCGGGAAATGTCCCCGTGTCCTTGGGCTTGTTCGAGAACCGCCTCTGTACGGCGACATCCTGGCTGGCTTCACCAAGCACGAGGGTTGCCGGCCCACCGCCGAGATTGGGGATCGGATTGCCGTCGAGGCCATGGGGAACCTGCCCGGCAAACCAGACCTGGTGATCGTCCTGTTTGACCGTCAGCTTGTCGACAAATTCGAGCTTTGCGACGAAGGCGCCCCATTCAAGCGCCTTCAGCGCGTTCAGATATGGAATGTCGCGGACGATGAGGTAGCCGCTGTCGATCGCGACGGCATAGCCCCGTTCGACCAGCCGCCGCAGACCGTCGTTATGACTGACCAGTTGGTGAAACACTGAAGCTCATGCCGTCCTTGACTTTTGCTGACCCTCCCGGAGAGAGGGTTCCCTCGGGCTTGTTGCCGTGACCGTTCTTGTACTTGACCGAGTAGGTGATCTCCGGATGTTGTGCGTAGTCCGGCACATCGAGCGTGACGATCTGCGCGTACGTAATGTCGTCATTCTTGGGCCACTCGTGCGGGGTCCCGTTCACGACGATCGTTACGGTCTTCGTCTCAGGTGCTGCTTTCTCTGGTGACATCTTGCGTTGCTCCTTTCCGTTATTAAAGAGGACACTGATTAAGGGATAGGAGGTTGTTGTTCCAATCCCCGTCCGCATATGTCTGCACATATGGGGCGCGGCCGTCGGTAGGGTGAACGACGCCGATGTCGGCACGCTTTCCGGTACGCGGATCGATCACGTAGAACGTGTTCTGCCTCGCCTCGATGCTGCCGATAACCTGTTCGCGCGTCCATTTCCAGTTCGCCGCCGGGTTTCCCAGGTGGGTAATGTGCTCGTGTGGGCTTTGCGGGTTCGGCTTTGTGATGCAGGTGACTTGTACGTCTGCCATATTTTCCTCCTTGTTGATCAGCCCTTCGGGGGGAACGGATCGCGGCCATGCGAATCGCGTTCGCGGATCTGGCCATTCCTTCCATGGATGAATAGTTCCGCATGTTGATTTCGGGCGATTTCGCGCCCAGCCTCGATTGCCTCTCGTTGGGTATCGTGAACGGAGGTGGCGCGCTCGCTTCCCGCACCCCTTACGGCCCAAGCCTCACCGTGAGGCACAACATGTTGGTTTCTCTTGGTCATCGGAGCCTCCTTGCGATTGCATGTATCGTCATGTACAATATGACGTGTCCGTATAGGCAGGGACGTCAAGAGCTGAAGTTCCGCCGATTACGTACGAAGTCGTCAATTAGAAGTATACGAAAACGTAATGACCGAGTCAAGTCCACGGACCGACATCTTTCCGGAGCGGCTTCGCGCTGCCCGGGCCAAGCGCAATCTCAGCCAGGAAGATCTGGCGAAGCGAGCGAACCTGCAGGCCTCCGCCATCTCTCATTTCGAAACGGGGACCCGCAAGCCCTCCTTCGACAACCTTCGTCGTGTGGCTGATGCGCTGGATGTTACGACCGATTACCTCCTGGGACGTGTGGTTGAGGAACAGGCCCTCGCCCATTCTTCTGACAGGTTGTACCGCGATCTTGACCAGCTCAGCACAGCAGATCGCGAGATGGCCGAGGGATTCCTACAGCTTCTGACTGATAAGGCGAAAAAACGAAGAGCGGAGAACGACGAGTGAAGGGCGGTCGGGACGAACTCGCCTGGCGGGCCATGCTGGAAGCCAGAAAGGTCGTCCGGGAACATGGAATCACGGCGCTGCCCGTTGATCCGATCGCGTTAGCCAAAAAACTTGACATCGAAGTGATGGCGAAGGAAGCTCGCTCCGCAGGCGTGTCGGGAATGCTGTTGCGTGTGGGCAATGCTTTCGGGATCGCTTACGCGACCCACATCGATAACGCCGGATTCCAGAGGTTCAGTGTCGGACATGAACTCGGTCACTATTTCATTCCCGGCCATGTTGACGCCGTTCTTGGCGATGACGGTGTCCATGAATCGCAGGCCGGTTTCCGATCCAGTGATCGCTACGAGATCGAGGCCGATCATTTTTCCGCGAACCTGCTGATGCCTCAGTCGCTATTCACGAAGGCTGTCGATCGCGCCGGCGAAGGGTTGAAGGCAATCGAGAGTCTTGCAGATTTGTGTGTCACGTCTCTAACTGCAACGGCAATTCGGTTCGCGCAATGCACGGGAAGCGCCTCAGCTGTGGTCGTCAGTTCCGGCGATCGGATTGACTATTGCTTCATGTCCGATGCGCTGAAGGAGGTCGAAGGGCTGGAATGGATTCGGAAAGGTCAAGGTCTTCCATCTGGCACAGCCACATCGAGCTTCAATCAGGATGCGGACCGCGTTCTGCGGGCGGGGCGTACCGAAGACACGTGCGATCTGCAGGACTGGTTCGGTGGGGACCTGAGTGTCAAAACAACCGAGGAAGTTGTCGGCCTTGGAAACTACAGGAAAACGTTGACGGTTCTTACACCGATTAACCTGCCGGACCCCGAGGATATCGCGGAGGAAGAGGCATTGATGGAGTCCTGGGAGCCTAAGTTCAGACTCTAGGAAGCCTCTTACTTTTCGGCCTTGCCAGGAATTTCCGAAAAGGGTCTACGGGCGGCATCCGACGAGTTTAAGTGCTCGTCTCACATAACCCTGGAGCTCCGCGTCTTCGATTGGTTCTGTTGCGGCGTTAGGGTTCTCGCCGTGATGGTAGCGACGGCAGTAAATATTCAGCTCATCCAGATCTTCGACGACCGTGGCGAGCGGATGGACTGACCCTGCATCGCGTATCTTGCCGACGATGCTGCCCATCATTTCCTGTTCGCCAAATTGTGTCGGGTACAGCGTACGGCAGTAGGCTTCGAGCACGGGCCGAAGCTTCTGGATCACGTCCATGCGATCGCCTTCTCCCAGCGAGAAAAAGCGTTGGAGGGTATCAATATCAGCCCTATAGCGGGCCTGCACAGCCCGCTCAATATCCCATTCCACGATGGTCGTATTTTCCTCACCGATCCGCGCCATCCAAAGAGACTTGCGGTCCGCCGCCGCGAGGCGATCCCAGATCAAATGCAAGAATCCGGGATCGTGCGATAACACGACGACCTGGGCACAGGTCTCTCCGCACCGGCAGATCTGGTGGACCGTGTGATTGCGCCTGAAGCCATCCATGCTCGCGAAAGGGTCGTCAAATACGACAACCTTGTTGGCCTGGTTCGCATCCTGCTCAAGTTGCGCGAAGAAGAACGCAAGGGCTAGCGTGCTCCTGTCTCCCCCACTAAGTGTGTTCTTGAAGGAGGGCCGGTCCAGGGGAGACTGCGGATCACCGAGATCAACAGAGTTGCCATTGATGACGATCTGGTAGCTGGTGCTTGGTCGGCCCCCGCGGTAACTGTGCGCCGGCGTGGTGATGCGGAAGCTGGCGTTAATCCGCTCCAGATACCAATTGATTCGCTGGCCGTATCGCGTGATTACCTGCTGAGTATGCGTGTCCAGATCCTGTCGTGCTGTGGCCTTCCCTATTTCGAGGGCGGTTTTCTCGCCCTGCAGACGGGCCTCGGTGGCGCAAAGTTCGCGGACCTCTTCCGAATGCCGTGCCTTCTGGGCGTTCAAATTCGAAAGAGCCGCTTCCACGTCCAGTACATTGGCAGCTTGTGCCTGCTGCTTCCTGGCGGTGATGACAGCATTGGCGGTTGCAACCGCTTCGTTGTAAGTCCCGAAGGAGGCGCGCAGCGCCTCGAAGGCGTTCAGCGATTGCGTGAAGCTCTCGTCGGGCGAGACCGCGTCCAGGGGCATGGCCGCCTTTACGTCGAGCAGGGCCTGCGCAGCGTCGCGAAGTGATCCTGTGATATCTCCAATGGTGCCTGCCTCCGCAAGAGTAGGACCTGTCACGTCGCAATATTGCTGCCAGGATTCGGCGCCGTTGGCGTTTTGCAAGACCGTATGCTCAAAGCCAGCCGCCACACGATCTCCGATCGTGGCATCTACTTGGGCTTTTAGCCCTGCCACTTCGGCCCGCAGCGCGTAGTATTCGTGGCTGAAGAACGACCGGAAGTCCTGGATGAGCGTGACCCCTGTCAGCGCCTGATTACAAAACGGACACGCGTCATCAGCTACGTAACGAAGACCTTCGTTCAACCATGTTTCGCCGCGACCTTCCATGTGGTGACGGGTGATATGCTCGCTGACGTGGCGTTCCGCATCAACGGCGACGCTGTCAAAGGTCTTCCCAAGCAGTTGCGCGAATCCTGGCGGAAACACCGGGACCGTCAGATGGACGAGGCCAGCTTTCTGCTGGAGTTGGACAGACTGGCGAGCAGCCTGAAGTTCCTGTTCCTTCGCCGCGATTTTGGCATCAATATTAGGGTCTTCGGCAAGAGCCGTGAAGGCCTCGACGGTCATCCCCTGGGCCATGTGACGCTGAAGTAGAGCACGGTTATCACGGATCTCGTTGTTCTTGATCCTGATCTGGTCTTCGAAGGCGTTAAGGTCAGCAGCTAGTGCGACACCTTGCGCGCCGATGATGACTTGGTAGAGATTCCGTCGATGTTCTGTGTCGACAGCATCCCCAGCGTAAACATTCTCACTGACATAGGTGGCGTCGAAGACTGCTATATCCAGGTAGGCCGCATTCCATGCCCCATTGCGAAAGGTAACTGTTCCAGTTGTCGTCAGCAGCTGGACATCTGGCGGTTCGGCACTGCCAAGAGTTGTCCGGCCTGTGATGAGAGCTGGCGTGTTCGTAAAAAGCGAACGAAGAATTGCACAGAACGTAGTCTTGCCTCGGGCGTTTTCGGCAAAGATCAACGTGTAGCGCCGGAAGGTCACGTTGCCTAGGGCGGCGCAGTTTCTGAAGCGTCCAACATTCTTAATGGAGATGATCCGTTGCAGCATCACACGTCAGCCTGTTCTGGATGGATCCAGCGGCGTTGGTTCAAGGTCTCTTCGCCGCACGTTTCAAAGGAAATGACCTTGCGGCGCAGCGCGTAAGCCATGGCGGTCGTCACCATGGTACGGACAGCCTATCTACGACATCGCGCCTTGATAGCACGCGCGAGCATAACTCCCAACGATCTCTGTCGGGATCGATGGTTTCCTGATATCGCATCTCGAAGACGTCACGGGCTTTTCGACGAAGGTGGATGTATTCGTCCATCATCTCCTCCAGCTTCTCCGCGCTGTCGATCCACTCGTCCTCAATCGTATCGGGCAAACCACCAAAGATGTCATAACGAT
>CAZYOX010000049.1:0-16311 GCA_964649285.1 uncultured Bryobacterales bacterium
GAGCGACCGTCTGCGCAGTGAAGGCTACGAGGTCGACACAGCCTCCGATGGGTTGCAAGGCGAGGCCAAGGCGACCAGCGGATCCTTTGACCTCATCCTGCTCGACGTCATGCTGCCTGGCAAGGGCGGATTCGATGTGTGCCGCGATGTGCGCCAGCACGGGACAGCGACCCCGATTCTGATGCTGACCGCTCGCGGCCAAACGATCGACAAGGTCCTGGGCCTTAAGATCGGCGCGGACGACTACCTCACCAAGCCCTTCGAGACCATGGAGCTCTTGGCCAGGGTCGAAGCCCTACTACGCCGTCACGCGTCTCCGGCCGCGAGCTCCCCGGCGAGCTACTCCTTCGGAGACGTCAAGGTCGATGTCCGCCGCACGGAAGTCTACAAAGGCGGCGAGGAAGTACCTTTGTCAGCGAAGGAGTTCCAACTGCTCAAGTACTTCCTGGAAAACCGCGGCGACACGCTGTCGCGAGACGTCCTGCTGCACGAAGTGTGGGACTACGACTCCACGCCGACGACGCGTACCGTCGACGTACACGTAGCTTGGCTTAGGCAGAAGTTAGAAGACAACGCGAAGCAGCCCAAGTGGATCCTAACCGTGCACGGCTTAGGGTACAAGTTCGCGGAATAATGACGTTAAGAATGTTTAACTGCCATTTAACGATCAGCTAACACCTGAAACCGCGCGGGCCGCGTCTCCTGTAATGAGAGTCGCAACGAGGCGGCCAAACGAAATCGTAAGGAGATCAGAACATGACGAGACTAGCAGCCATCATCGCTTCGGCCGCGTTCGCCGTCGCACTATACGCCCAAGGGCCGGATGCTCGCCGCACACGCCAAGTGCCCGAAGCCCTTGTTTCCTACCTCAACCTGAGCGAGGCCCAGGTCGCGGCCCTGCAAGAGAACAACCAGGCGATGCGAGAAGAAATTCGAACCATCATGCAGTCGGCCCGTAACGGGCGCGACGGCGTCCGCAAAGAACTCAAGCAAGACAATCCAAATCCAACCATCGTCGGGCAGGCTCTGGTCGATGCAAAGGAAACTCGTGAGGCGATCAGCGCCAAGCGGGAGGAGTTCCGGGTCAAAGCCTTAGCGATACTGACCGCGGATCAGCAAACATCCCTGGCGGCTCTGCAGCAAGCGCTCGAACTAGCTCCCACCGCGCGGCAAGCGATTGGCGCAAACCTGTTGGAAGCGCCCGAGGGCAGGATGGGTCCCGGCAAACGCGGAGGACATTTTGCCAGACGAGGATTCCACGGCGGTCCGCGCCGCGGCGAATAGTAAATCGCCTAACTCCATCGGGCCCGCGGACGTCAGTCCGCGGGCCTTATTGTTTTTCTGGAGAGTCCAGTCCGAGCACGCCCCTAAGGGAAAACGGTGTATTTGGACGCTTTCGCCGCGGAGTCTCGATGGGTTGCCCCCACAGTGCCGCCCAGGGATTATCAATCAGCAAACGCCGGGCCCGCTCCTCGCCCCAGCGATAGACGACGGCTCCAAAGGCTTGGTCGAGGCCGGGAGCGCCGAGGCCGGCCGAACGGGCGTCGGAGACAACGAAATGGACCAGCTCAGCATCCAGAAGCCCGTTCGCGCATTCCTCAGCGCGTGGGCCGTTGGCCCCCACTAACGAGCCGGCTCCCACGGCGACCAACGCCCCGCGCTTGACCCAGTGGGGCACGCGACGCGAATTCCGTTGCACGCCCGTCATAGTCTCCGGCAACGAAACAATCGCCGTATAGCCGCAGTCCTGAACCGCCGTCAGAAGCTTCGCCACTCCCCGGGTGAGCGCTCCGCTGGAAGCGCGCAGCAGCACGTAACGGCGCGCATTGATCGAAAAGCGACTCAGGTCGGGCAACGCCTTTTCAAGACTTTCATGGCTCAATTCGAGGACGGCTCCAGTGTGCAGATGCAGCATGCCGTCCACCTGCGCCTGCAGCGCCGCCGTCTTGGCCTGGACTTCGGCACGGTCAAAGGGATGTTGTCCCGCGCAACTCGGGGTTGCGACCAACTCGCGCGTTCCTGCGCGTGCTGCCGCCCGGCACATCTCGATCGCTGCAGCGTCGTCTGCCGCCCCGTCATCGAGGCCCGGCAGCACGTGTGCCTGCAGGTCGACCACGGCCGTTACCCGACGCTGACCCAGGTCTTACTCGTGGCGGCCTTCTCGATGGCATCCAGCACGTTCTGGTTTCTCACGCCGTCTTCGAAGTCAGGCCGTACGCGGGTCGAAGAGTCCAACGACATCACAAAGTCGTAGACGCTATGCGTAAAGGTGTGTTCGTACCCAATGATGTGACCGTCGGGCCACCAATGGCCGCCGTAGGGGTGAGGCTCATCGCAACAGATAATAGAGCGGAACCCCTGCGCATCGCGATCGTCGTCGACGGAGAAATACTGTAGACGGTTCAGGTCTTCCAGATCGAAGACGACGGAACCCTTCGAGCCATTAATTTCAAACGTATTCTGGTTCTTTCTGCCGGCCGCGAAGCGCGTGGCCTCGAGAGTGCCGATGGCGCCTTGTTCGAAGCGAATGCAGGCCGCGAAAGCGTCGTCCACCGTCACTGGTTGTGATCCGCGGCCGTCCAGAGCGGGCCGCTCCTTGATGAACGTCTCCGCGATGGCCGCGACATCGCTAATTTCGCCGCAAAGATAGCGACCGAGGTCAATAATATGGGCGCCCAAGTCTCCTAGCGCGCCGGAGCCCGACGACTCCCTATCAAAACGCCACAAACGCGGCAAGTCTTCAGACATCGCCCAGTCCTGCAGGTAGCGCGCCCGGAAGTGGAATATCTTCCCCAAACGGCCGTCTTCGACAAACCGCTTGGCCAAAGTCACAGCAGGAGCCCTCCTGTAGTTGTGCATCAGGAAGTGTTTGACGCCGGCGGCCCGAACCGCCTCCAGCATCTGTTTGGCCTCTTCCGCCGTGTTGGCCAGCGGCTTTTCGCAGATGATATGCTTGCCCTGTTTGGCGGCTTCCAGAGCCATTGCGCAATGCAGGTGCCCGGGCGTGGAGATGTCCACCAGATCGACATCCTTGCGCGCCATAACGGCCTGCCAGTCCGTCGACGCTTCCTGCCAGCCGAATGTCGAGCGCGCCGATTCGGTCTCCTCGGGGTCACGTCCGACGATAACCGTCATCTCGATCTGCGGCGCGTCCGGGAAGAACTTGTTGACGTTTCGATACGCTTGGCTATGGGCTTTACCCATAAACTTGGTTCCGAACAGCGCTACACGAAGGGCCATCGTGATTCATCTCTCCCTGTCTGCTTCTGCAATGTTCCGGCGCGACGGTTAGATGAACATCTCTTCGTCGCTTGTCGCTCGATCCGGAGTCGGGCGACGCGAGGCGCCGGATAAATGCTCCAGCACCGCGGTCACCGCGGAAACGACCCCGCGGACGTGCCGGATGGGTTCCAGTATCGTCTTCTGGACAATTTCCGTCGTCTGGTTCACCCGGCGGAGCGTCAGTTCCACGCCGCCGTCGACGCGTTCGGCCTGCAAGCGCGCCGTGCGTGAGAGATCTTCGAGCAGACTCTCGACCGTGGCCATCTGTTTACGCCCCGAGGCGGTAAGTTCTTTTACGTCGACCAAGATGTCCTTGGTCTGCGCTCGAGTGTCGTCCAGGGTCTGGCGCGCTGAGTCCGCCAGCGGCTCCAACTTGTCCATGAAGGCGGTCGCGCGTTCCCGCATGACCTTCGACGATCGGTACATCCCAAAGACCATGCCCGCCATTGCGACTAACGCAAGCGCTGCCACGCCGGTAAACGCAGCCATGATGTAGAGCAGCAGGAGTTCTCGATCCATGTTCGGCCGTCTGTCTCGAGATCGTGGCTAGCCCTCGGAGGTCTCCGCGGCGTCGGTGGGCGAGCCGCTCACGGTCGCCTCACGGTATGCTTTGCGGCCAGCTTCCAGGGCCGCGGCCAATTGGCCCCGTTGCGTCTCGACGGCAGTGCGGCCTTTCTGAACTACTTCCTCGGCCCGATGCTTCAGTTCCGTACTCCGTTCGCGAACATACTCGCGGCCCTCGCCCGCTCGTTCGCGGACATACTCGCGTCCTTCTCCGGCTCGTCGGCGGACGTACTCGCGTCCTTCATTGGCGCGATGCCGCAGTTCCTCGCGGGTTTCTTCGCCGGATCGCGGCGCATAGAGAATTCCCAGCGCGGCGCCGACGCCGAGACCGCAAATAAAGTAAGGAAGTTTCGATTCAGACATGGCTTCAGCCCCCTGTTGGCGCTGCTCTTATCAGGCGAACGTACGCTGATAGTAGCACACGCGTCGTAGATCCCCTCTCGCCCACAAACGCTACAAGTTAGGGTTCTTCGATCAATTCCAGCAGCACGCCGCCCGCGCTCGAAGGATGGACGAAAACATAGCGATAGCCTTCCGCGCCGCAACGAATCTCCTCGGTTACTAACCGCCGGCCCGCGGCCCGCAAACGTTCCACGGCGGCCTCCAGATCTTCGACTTCGACAGCGATGTGATGCAGTCCGGGCCCTCGACGGGCGAGAAACTTACTAATCGGAGAGTTCTCCCCAACCGCTTCAAGAAGCTCAATGCGAGAATCGCCGAGCGCCAGCATCGCAACGCTGACGCCTTCGCCGGGAACCTCCGTTCTCAGCGAAGGCCGAACGTCCAGCGCCTCTTCGTAGAGCGAGAGTGCATCGTCGATCGACTCCACGGCGATTCCAACGTGGTGGATTTTTGCGTACGGCAAGCTCTTATCTTCAAGCCGCCGCAAACCGTGAAGCAAGTGCGCCTAAAGTTCTCGTTGAGACTACGCCGCCGGCAAGTCGCTGTGGCCCATCAGGTATTCGTCGATGGCTCGTGCCGCTTTGCGGCCCTCGGCAATCGCCCAAACAACGAGCGATTGGCCCCGGCGCGCATCTCCTGCCGCGAACACCTTCTCGACCGAAGTACGGAACGCCTCGAAGTCCGCCTGCACGTTGCCCCGGCCGTCGTATTCGACGCCAAGCTGATTCAAGAAACCTTCTTGCACGGGATGCACAAAGCCCATGGCTAGCAACACCAGGTCGGCGGGAATCTCAAATTCCGAGCCCGGAACTTCCTTCATGCCAGGCCGCCGTCCCGTAACGGGGTCCACGTCTTCCCAGGCCAGCCGCACGCCCCGCAAGGCCTTGATCTTTCCGTCGCCGTCCCCAAGGAACTCCTTGGTGCTGACCGCATATTCCCGCGGATCGCCTTCGACGTGCGAACTTTCCACCTTGAACGTGAAAGGCCAAAGCGGCCACGGCTGAGCGCCGGGCTCATCCCGGGATTCGGGCGGCCTGGGCATCAACTCAAACTGCTTGATGCTCGCGGCGCCCTGCCGCCTGGAAGTTCCCAAGCAATCGGCGCCCGTGTCGCCCCCGCCGATAATCACGACGTGCTTGCCTTCCGCGGTTAGGTCAAACCTCGGATCCACGGCGCGGCCGCCTACCCGCCGGTTCTGCTGCGCTAAGAAGTCCATCGCGAAGTGAATGCCATCCAACTCCCGCCCCGCGATTGGCAGGTCCCTCGGCTTCTCGGCGCCGGTAGCGATGAGTACGGCGTCATATTCCTCGACCAGCTCCTTCGCCTCGACGTCGACTCCCACATGCACGTTGCAACGAAATTCAACGCCTTCAGCCTCCATCTGCTCAATGCGGCGAGCGATGAGGTGCTTCTCCATCTTGAAATCGGGGATGCCAAGGGCCAGTAATCCCCCGGGAACCTCGCTCTTCTCGAAGAGCGTTACTGCGTGGCCGGCACGACTCAGCTGTTGGGCAGCGGCCATCCCCGCCGGTCCGGAACCGATGACGGCCACTCTCTTTCCCGTAAGAACCGCCGGGCGGACCGGAACGATCCAGCCCTCTTCCCAACCCTTGTCCACGATGGATTTCTCGATCGACTTGATTGTCACCGGGTCGTCGTTGATGCCCAGTACGCAGGCTTCTTCGCACGGCGCCGGGCAGATTCGCCCAGTGAACTCGGGAAAGTTATTCGTCGAATGCAGTTCTCGCAGGGCCTCTTGCCATCGTCCGCGGTACACCAAGTCATTCCAGTCCGGGATGATGTTGTTGACCGGGCAGCCGGTATGACAGAACGGAATGCCGCAATCCATGCAGCGGGCGCCCTGCTTCTTGAGGACGCCCTCTGGCGTCGGCTCATAGACTTCCTTCCAGTCCTTAATGCGAACGAGTACATCGCGGCCGCGTGGAGCCTCGCGCTTGTACTCCATGAATCCCGTAGCTTTACCCATGTATTCTCTTTCGCTGTCCAGCCGGCGCCGCAGCCATTAGGCCTCGGTCAGCTTCGCTCCGCTCTCTGCTAAAGCCTTCTTCAATTCTCTTGGGAAGACTTTGATGAATTTCGGAGCCATCTGCCCCCAGTGCTCAAGCACCCATTGCCCTTTGGGGCTCTGTGTGTACGCGACATGCTGCTCGATCTGCGCCTTAACGAAATCGACATCCGTCTCATCGCTTAGCGGATCGAGATCGACGTTGGCATTGTAGATACAACGCGTGGCGAAGTCGCCGCGCTCATCGAGCACGTAGGCGATGCCGCCCGACATGCCCGCAGCGAAGTTGCGGCCGCACTCGCCCAAGATGATGGCGCGGCCGTTGGTCATATACTCGCAACCGTGGTCGCCTACGCCCTCGACCACGACCGTCGCTCCCGAGTTGCGAATGCAGAAGCGCTCGCCGGCCATACCGTTGACATAGGCTTCGCCGCTCGTAGCGCCGTAGAAGGTCACGTTTCCGATGATGATGTTCTCTTCAAAAACGAAACTCGACCCTTCTGGAGGAGCGACAATCAACTTGCCGCCCGACAGACCCTTGCCGAAATAGTCGTTCGCGTCGCCGCGAACGGATAACGTCATCCCGGTGGATGCCCAGGCCCCAAAGCTCTGACCCGCGGCGCCTTCAAAGTCAATCCAGATCGAGTCTTCCGCCAAACCTTCGGCTCCGTGCTTGCGCGAGATTTCCGCTGAAAGCATCGTGCCGACGGTACGATTCGTATTCTTGAGCTTGTAGGAGAAGCGGACCTTCTCTCCCTTATCCAAGGCCGGCTTAGCCAAGCGAATCAGTTCGTTGTCGATCTGCCCCTCGATACCATGATTTTGGCCGCTCGTATGCCGCCGTGAGATCGACCGATCGACCGGCGGATCGTAGAATACGCGGCTAAAGTCCAGGCCTTTCGCCTTCCAGTGCTGAATCGCTTGCTTGGTGTCCAGCTTGTCGACTCTGCCGATCATCTCCTCGAACTTACGGAAGCCCAGCTGCGCCATGATCTGCCGGGCTTCTTCGGCGACGAAGAAGAGGTAGTTGATGACGTCCTCGGGCTTGCCCTCGAACTTCTTGCGCAACTGCTTATCCTGCGTGGCAATGCCCACGGGACAAGTATTCAGATGGCACTTGCGCATCATGATGCAGCCCATCGCGATGAGCGGCATCGTGGCGAAGCCGAACTCGTCCGCCCCCAGCAGCGCGCCGATGATCACGTCGCGCCCCGTCTGCAGCTTGCCGTCTACCTGGACGCGAATCCTTCCGCGTAGATCGTTCATCACCAGCACTTGCTGCGTTTCAGAGAGGCCCAATTCCCACGGGGTGCCAGCGTATTGGATGGAACTAACGGGACTAGCGCCCGTGCCGCCGTGGTGGCCGGCCACGACGACCAAGTCCGCATGCGCCTTTGAAACGCCCGCGGCGACGGTCCCGATGCCGACTTCGCTAACCAACTTCACGGAGACAGTCGCGTTGACGTTGGAGTTCTTGAGATCGAAGATCAGTTGGCCCAAGTCTTCGATCGAATAGATGTCATGGTGAGGAGGCGGAGAAATGAGCCCTACCCCCGGCGTCGAGTGACGCAGCCAGGCTATGGTTTCGTCCACTTTGTGGCCCGGCAACTGGCCGCCCTCGCCTGGCTTGGCGCCTTGCGAGATTTTGATCTGTAACTCATCCGAGTTGACGAGGTAGTGTGACGTGACTCCGAACCGTCCTGACGCGACCTGCTTGATCGCTGAACGTCTGCTGTCTCCATTCGGATCCGGCGTAAATCGCGCCGGATCCTCCCCGCCTTCGCCCGTATTCGATCGCCCGCCGATGCGGTTCATGGCGATCGCCAAGGTTTCATGGGCTTCCTTCGAGATGGATCCAAAACTCATCGCGCCCGTGCAAAACCGCTTGACGATTTCGCTTGCGGGTTCGACCTCTTCCAAGGGGAGGGGCTCACTCGCGTACTTGAAGTCAAACAGTCCGCGCAGCGTACACAAGTCCCGGTTCGAACCGTTGATTAGCTCAGCGTACTCTTCATACGTCGAGTAGCGGTTCTGCTTAACGGCATGCTGCAACTTCGAAACCGTCTGCGGGTTGAGCAGATGTTTCTCGCCGCGGACGCGGAAATGGTACTTCCCGCCGACATCCAAATTGATGTCCGAGTCGGTGACCGGCAGATACGCCCGGCGGTGGCGCTCTAAGGTCTCTTGCGCAATCACCTCCATGCCGACGCCTTCAATCTGCGAAGCCGTACCCGTGAAGTGACGATCGATCACGTGCCGATTGAGCCCGACGGCCTCAAAGATCTGCGCTCCCAGGTAGGATTGCACCGTCGAGATGCCCATCTTCGACATCGTCTTGAGCAGACCCTTCTTGATCGCTCCGCGGTAGTTCTCGATGGCCTTCTCCAGGCTGAGACTTGCAGTAAGCTGATCGGCCCGATGCAGTTCCTCCAAGCTCTCATAGGCCAGGTAGGGGTTGATCGCATTCGCGCCGTATCCGATCAGCAAGCAGAAGTGCATGACCTCCCGCGCCTCGCCGGTCTCCAAGACGATGCCGACCTTGCCGCGCGTCGCCTTGCGGATCAGGTGATGGTGGACGGCCGCCACAGCCAGGAGACTCGGGATAGCCGCTTCCTCTTTGCTTATCCCTCTGTCGGACAGGATCAGGATGCCGTAACCGTCGTTGGCAGCTCTATCGGCCTCTTCACAGACCCGCTGCAGCGCCCGTTCCAGTCCCTTCGCGCCTTCCGTCGCCCTGAACAGCGTCTTCAGCGTCTTGGCGCCGAAACGCATGTGCCCTTGCCCCGGTTCGCCTACTGCGCGCAGCTTCTCTAGTTGCTCATTCGTCAGTACCGGCGACTTCGACCGTACGACGTGAGCGTGGCTCTCTTGCTCGTCGAACAAGTTGCCTTGCGGGCCAATATAGGTATACGTCGACATCACCAGCTCTTCGCGGATCGGGTCCACAGCCGGATTGGTGACCTGCGCAAACAGCTGTTTAAAGTAGTTGAACAGTAGTTGGGGGCGATCTGACAGACACGCCAACGGCACGTCGACGCCCATCGAACCGACCGGCTCCTGGCCCCTCTCGGCCATCGGCGCCAGCAAGACTCGGATGTCTTCCAACGTATAGCCGAACGCTCTCTGTCTTTCGATCAGCGTGTCAAAGTCCGTTTCGCTGACCCGTTCCGGCGTGGGCATGTCCGATACGTCAAGCAGCTGGTCATCCAACCACTGCCGGTAGGGCTTCCTCGCCGCCAGTTGCTGTTTGATTTCTTCATCGCCGATGATTCGTCCCTCAAGCGTGTCGACGAGGAACATGCGGCCGGGCTGCAAGCGTCCCTTCTTGCGTACCTGCTCGGGTTCGATCTCGGCGATCACGCCCGTCTCGGACGCCAATACTACCAAGTCGTCATGAGTCACCCAATAGCGGGAGGGCCGTAAGCCGTTGCGGTCAAGGTTGCCGCCGACGAAACGGCCATCGGTGAAGACGATGGACGCCGGACCGTCCCAAGGTTCCATCATCGTCGCGTGATACTCGTAGAACGCCCGCTTGTCGTCGGGCATGAGGTCGTGAGAACTCCATGCCTCGGGAATCATCATCGCCAACGCGTGCGCTGGCGTACGGCCGCCTTGAATCAAGACTTCCAAAGCATTGTCGGCCATCGTCGAGTCGGAGCCGTCCATTTCGATAATCGGCTTCAACTTGGCGATATCCTCGCCGAACAACTCGGACTCCAACGTCGCCTCACGGGCCCTTATCCAGTTCACGTTGCCGCGTACGGTGTTGATTTCCCCGTTATGCGCCAAATAGCGGAAGGGCTGAGCGCGTTCCCAGGTCGGGAAAGTATTGGTCGAAAAGCGTTGATGCACCAACGCAATGGCCGACTTGAAGTCAGGATCGTTCAGGTCCAAGTAGTACTTCTGGATCTGCGGGGCGATCAGCAATCCCTTGTAGACGATCGTCCGGGACGACATCGTCGCGGGATAGAAACGCGCCAGCTGCTGCTCAACCGCCGCAGCCATCGTGCGCTTGCGTATCACATAAAGCTTGCGCTCCCACCGCTCCGTCGAGAAGTCTTCGCATCCCTGCCCGCGCCCGATGAACACTTGCTCGATCGCCGGCTCAGACTCTCTAGCCAGCCATCCGATCGCCAAGGAATTAACCGGCGCCTCACGCCAGCCCAAAATCCGTTGGCCTTCTTCTTCGACAATTTGCTCGACCATCCGGCGCGCGCGCACCCGGTCTTCGCTGTCCTTCGACAGAAAAAGCATGCCCACGCCGTAAATGCCCGCCTCGGGCAGTTCAAATCCCAGTGCCGCAGCCTGCTTCTTGAAGAATTCGTGCGGTATCTGGACCAGCAATCCCGCGCCATCCCCCGTGTCGGGATCGCAGCCGCAGGCGCCGCGATGCTCCAGGTTCACCAGAACTTCGACGCCTTGGTTGATAATCTTGTGGCTCGCACGGCCTTGGATATCGGCAACAAAGCCGATACCGCAAGCATCGTGCTCAAAACAGGGGTCGTAAAGGCCCTGCTTCGGCGGCAGTCCAAATCGAGACATATTCTGTTTTCTCCCAGTCGCGCGAGCAGCCCGGAACTTAACCTCGTCGGCGGATTCCGGAACCGGCGGGAACGCCAATCTTCTGGCCATGCACCGGGCCAAAACATTTAGCGAAATGCGCGGTTTTGCTTGATGGAGACTTTAGAGCAACATAATAGCAGAGAAAGTCACCCATACCCTACTATTAGTTGGACTAATGAGAAACAGGCGGTCTTCTACCGGTACGAACTGACGGCCGCCAGCGCGTCGGCGATTGGCCCAGGAAGGGATTTGACCTTCTTGAGTACGGCATCTGGATCGTCGGCGCCTAACGGAGCGATCAAACCCAACGATAGTTCAATTTTGTCCTTGGGATCCACCGTCCCGTAGCCGAGAGCGGCCGTGAGGTTATCGGCGACGGCAATGAGCGAAGCAAGACTTCCGGGAATCAGGTCCGGTTCGTGATGGCTGGCTATCGCCTCGACCATATCAGGCGGAAGATTCCAACTCTGGGACAGCCAGTGCCCTACCCGGCAGTGATCGACCTCGAACAACTTCATTTCCGTCGTTCGAAGGTCAAAATCATTTTCCGCGACCACCGCGAGCAGGTTCTCGTATTCGTTCGGGTAACAGGCGAGCAGCGCCAGGCGCCCCACGTCGTGCAGCAACCCTGTCGTATAGGCGCGGTCCCAGCTTTGACCGGCGAACGCCGCTAAGCCCTCAGCGATCAGGCCACACGCCACGCTGTGGTCCCAGCAGCGTCGCAGCCCTTTGTGCTTCATGAAGCTCTGCGTAAACCGTCCCAGAGCGATAGTGAGCGCAAGCCGCTTAACCGCATCGCCGCCCAGAACCACCACGGCGTGCGACACGCTATCGACGCGCCTGCTCAGCCCATAGAGCGGTGAATTCGAGACCCGAAGGATCTCCGCGGACAGCGCCGGATCCATGCGCAAGAGTTTCACGACTTCCTTGACCGGAACATTGGCGTCCAGCAACCCCATCAGTTGCAGGGCTACCGCGGGGAAGGGGGGAAGATTCTTGATGGCCCAAGGTTGCGTCGCGAGATCCGCCGCCGGCTGGCTCACAGAAGGGGCGATCGATTGGGGTAGTGCCATGTCGGTCTTAGCTCATCGGACTCTTTGGCACGTATCGGCCAAACCGTGTGATTCTTATAGGCTCGACGACCAGATGGATAAGCCGCCCCTATTGGAGGTCGAAGATCTCCGCTTTCGGTATCCCGACGGAGCCGAGGCTCTCGCGGGCGTCAACTTCCGGCTGCAAGAGGGTGAGACCGTCGCTCTGTTGGGGCCCAACGGCGCCGGGAAGACGACCTTTCTGTATTTGCTCGTTGGTCTGCTGACTAGATGCCAAGGACGCATTCAGATCGGCGGCCAGCCAGTGGATAGCGCCAACATCGCCTTCGCCCGCAGGCAAATCGGCCTCCTATTCCAAGACTCCAACGACCAGCTGTTCATGCCAACGGTCGCGGAGGATGTGGCCTTCGGACCCGCCAACGCCGGTTGCGACGAGCGCGAGGTACGCCGGCGCGTGTTGCAAGCGCTAACCGCCGTTGGGCTGGCGGACCTGGGCGAGCGCCCGCCGCACCACCTCAGCGCGGGTCAGAAACGCCTGGTGGCCCTGGCAGGCATATTGGTCATGGAGCCCAAAATCATTTTGCTCGACGAGCCGGCGACCTTTCTTGACCCTCCCGCGCGCGCCCATCTCATCGAGACGCTGCGAGCCCTGCCCCAGGCGAAGATCGTCGTTACCCACGATATTCCCCTGGCCCAAGCGCTGGCGCAACGAGCTGTCTTCTTCGAGCGCGGCTGCGTCGTCGCCGAGGGCCCTGTCGACGACGTCGTCCGTGCCCGGTCCTGGCGGTAACGGCCGATGAAGCACAATGAATGAGTGCGGCGCTACCTACGACTCTTTGGGCAGTACTTCGTGCAGTACTGCAAGATTCGCCTCGAGTACCGAGGCGACCTCATCGTCGCACTCGTCACGACGCTAGTCGCCACCGGCCTCGGCCTCGCGCTCGTCTTTATCCTGTTCAACCGTAGTCAATCCGTCGCCGGATGGAGCTTCGACGAGATTTTATTCCTGTACGGGTTCGGCCTTGTGCCGCTCGCGCTGTTCAACACGATCAGCGTCAATCTCTACTACTTTGGCCAACTCTATATCGTAGAGGGCAAGTTTGACCGTGTCTTGCTGCGGCCTGTCCACTCGCTGTTCCAGGTCATGAGCGAGCAATTCCGGCTCGAGGCCCTTAGCGATGCGCTCGTCGGCATCGCGCTCGTCGCCTATGCCGGGCTCCGTCTTGATCTCAGCTTCAGCCCGCTGGCGATCGCCGCCGGCGTCGGCGCCGCTGCTTGCGGGTTCGCCATCTATTTTGCGGTGTTCTTGCTGCTCACCTGCGTCTCGTTCTGGGTCGAAGACCGCGTGGGCATCATCCCGCCGATCTATAACCTGTTGACCTTCGGGCGCTACCCGCTCGATATCTATAGCCCGCTAATTAAGATCTTGCTGAGTTGGATTGTGCCCTTCGGCTTCGCGGCCTTCTATCCGTCGGCCAAGTTTCTCGGCCACGACGAGTATGCAAACTACTTCTTGGCGATGCCCTTGATTGCCGCCGTCTTCCTCACAGCGGCGATTTTGCTGTGGAATCGCGGCGTCAACAACTACGCCAGCACCGGCTCTTAGCGCTACTGCACCATGCCGAGTTCCCGTAGGCTGCGGCCCATCTCAGGCTCTTCGAGATCGATCATCGTGTAGCGCCGCAACACCTTCCCGTCCTCAATCGCCGCCGCGTATGGGACGTCATTGAACGGGAACGTTTGTTTCAGCAAGTCCAAGTCCGGGGAAAGCTTCACCTTGCCGGTCAAACCTGCGTCTTCCAAAAAGCCCGGCCCAAAGTCGAAGTCCTGGGTAGGCACCCCCACAAAATCCGCCGGAAATGTGTACTTCGACAACTCCTTCCCCACCGCCAGGCAGTGCAAACAAGTTGGGTTGAAAAAGTAAATGAAGACCTTGCCCTGGCGCAGATCGTAGTCTTGGCCTTCTACAGTGATCGTCGCCGGCACGTCCGTGCCGCCCTCAGGGCCAAACTTGTCGTATCCCAGAGCGACAGCCGCTAGAGCGACGACGCCGAACAACACGAAGCGCGTCTGCTTAATCGCGACCATCTTCGGCGCGAACCACGCAGCGATGAGCGATGCCGCCACCATCGCTCCGTCGCTCCAGAAAAACGCCGGCCCCACCGCACGCTCAAGCCATGGGAAACAGGTGCAGTCTTCGCCCTGCAGCGCGGTATAGTTCACCGCCATGTAGGCCATGAATACCAACAACAAAGCGGTAGAAACCAAGCCGCCCAGTCGCCGCCACGCGGGGCGCAACAATAGGACGCCGGCAAACAGTTCGCTCGTCGCCACCGCCAGCGTTGCCGGCAGCGTCAATGCGGTCGGAAACAGCAACTGGCTCAGTTTCACCTGGAATCCGCTTACATCGCTTAACTTGTACAACCCGGCGACAATCCAGAGCAGCGCCATGATGCCCGCGCAAGTCCAACCGAGGGTGCTTCGCCAGCCGGACAATTTCTGTGAGTCGTTCATGTGAAAGCGTTTAGACGACGTAATCCGCCAGTCGGATAGCCCTAGTATATCGACCAAGTGCTTGATTGGCAGCGTTCGGCGAGAGAGGCTCGGGCACGAGTTCGGAGCAGCGTACCTGGAGGATCTGGCCATGGAGGTGCGCCGGAATCAGGTGGTGCAGCAGGAAATCATTCCGTTCAGGTCACATTGAGGCGGGGCCGGGGCGCGATTCATGGATCGAGCAGCGAGTGCGCGATAACCTGAGACAAGTGCTGCCCAGTGACGTCTCTCTAGAATCTAGCCGCGTTGATTTCATCAGCTCCACCGCCGACGTAAAGCGTCGTTTCATGCAATCAAGAGTTACGAGTGGCGGCGCCTGACTCCATGCCTTCCGGCGTCTTCGCGTGGCAAGACCTCCGGCGCATCGGCGCTCTCGCGACCGGGGGTGTGCTGGCACAGGTCATCCCGACGGGAGCTGCTCCAGCCCTGACGCGTGGCCTGCTTCGAGCCTACCCGTTGTTATTCGCGGAAACCGTGCGGGAACTCGAAGAAAAGATTCGCAAGGCGCTGCCTGCGGGAACTCACCCCGATCCACGCGCCATCGCCCAGGATCATATCCTCATGCGCCTCGAGGATGTCTGGGGCCTCCTGCGGGGCATGCGTCGTTTTGGCTGGCGCCCCGAGATCGAGTGGGATGGCTTCGAACGGCTTGAGGCGCCCCTCCGCGAAGACCGTGGCATCGTGCTCTGGAGCATGCGCTTCTCCAGCGCGACGGCGCTCAAACAAGGCTTCTACCGGCAAGGTCTGCCTTTCGTCCATTTGAGCCGGGTCGACCATGGCACTTCCACGCGGACAACGCTCGGTCTCCGAGTCGCCGCTCCGCTCTACTGCCGCGCGGAAAACTGCTATCTAACGGAGCGCGTACAGATTCCCCTCAACCGGTCCCTTAGCTATCTCGAGAAGTTGCGGGAACACCTTCGCGCCGGCAAGCTCGTCTCGATCTTCGGCGAGCACGAAGGCCGCCAGAACTACGAGGCTGATCTGCTCGGAACCAAGCTGAGCCTAGCGCTCGGCGCGCCCTCATTAGCCTGGCTGGAAGATGCAGCCCTCTTCACTGTCGCCCCGGTTCGCGTCGGTCCTTTCCGCTACCGCATCTTGGTCGACGAGCCCATTCCGGTGGACCGTGCAATGCCTCGCCGAGAATTCGCCGACTTCGCCGCACAGCAGTACGTAAGTCGGCTGAAAGCTCGAATTCTGCAATATCCGGCCGACTGGCAAGGATGGCTCTATCGCCAGTTCTAAACCGCCTATCACCGATGCTAAACTAGCGGAGTTCCCTTCCCTGCTGGAGTGGCGGAATTGGCAGACGCACCGGACTCAAAATCCTTTCGGAGGTCCCGTCGCAACTCCCTCAAAACACTACCAAAGCCCTTCTGGCAAGGCTTTCTAGCGATTCTCTAGCTTGACTGGATTTCACTCTATTTGACGGGATTTCACAAAGGAGTCCCCTCAAATCGCCCCACGTCCTCGGTTCCCCCCATAATCATCTGCTGAGATGAGCGGACCCAGCGTCTGCGGGCTTTCCCGAGGCTAGGGAGCCCCAATGGCGAGCAACTGACGATGCACGATTGTGAGGTGACAGCTTGAGGACAGATGACAACAACCGCGGGGATGGGGAAGGAGCGATGGGCGAGTCTAAGTCTGGGCTGGAGGTGTCGTTCAGTCCGCTGGAGAACGGCCTCGACTTCGTTGTTTCTGGGCTGCGACGGATAGCTGCGGTGCAAGAGAAGTCTGACCTGAAGTATGGCGTCCTGCACCTCTCTGCAGGAATCGACCTCGTGCTCAAGGAGTGTCTTCGCCGTCACGACTGGAGGCTGATCTTCCTGAATCCAGACAAAGCTACCAAACTTGCTTACGAAAGTGGGAATT
>CAZYOX010000050.1:0-16309 GCA_964649285.1 uncultured Bryobacterales bacterium
GCACGTAGGTAGGAAGTGCCGTTTGGCTGATCCCCGGCGCCGCCGCCCTGAAGGCGCGCGGAATTCGCATCACGATCCTCAGTTCAGGACTGTTGCTCTCCTCCAAAGCCGCCCACTTGGTGGAAAACGTTGACGAAGTTGTCGTTTCCCTTGACGGTCCGCCCGGGGTCCACGACTCGATTCGGCGCGTGCCGAGGGCCTTCGAGATGCTCCACGAAGGTGTTGAGGCGTTACGCGGCCTCAACCCGCAATTCCCGATAGCGGCGCGCTGCACAGTTCAGCAAAAGAACTTCCGGCGCTTACGTCAGACTGCGGATACGGCCCAAGCAATCGGGCTCGATTCGATCTCATTCCTGGCCGCCGACTTATCGTCTGATGCCTTCAACCGCCCCGGCGGATGGCCGCCCGAGCGACAGCGAGTCGTTGGACTCGCCGAATCTGACTTGGCCGAATTGGAGCAAGAGGTCGAGGATCTCATCAACGACGGCAAGTGCAGCGGTTTCGTGCTGGAATCGCCCGACAAACTGCGTCGAATCGCCCTGCACTTCCGAGCTCATCTCGGACTCGCCGAACCCATCTCCCCGCGCTGCAATGCCCCATGGAACTCCGCCGTCGTCGAAGCCAACGGCGACGTTCGCCCCTGCTTCTTCCATCCGCCGATCGGGAACCTGCGTTCCAGGCAAGCGCTCGCCGAAATATTGAACGGCCCGTCAGCGGAGGCTTTTCGCGAATCCCTGGACATCGAGTCAAACCCAATCTGCCAACGCTGCGTCTGTGCGCGGCACTCGGAGGCCGCCTGAGTCTTGCCCATGCGCATCCGCTTACTTGTTGCTTTCGTTCTCGGCGCCGCCATCCTCTTCGGCCAAGCTGCCCCCAATGGCGACTATGTCGGCAGCGAAGTTTGCTCAACCTGCCATCAAGGCATCACAGATTCCTTCTATAAGAATCCGCACTTCAAGAGCGTCGTCCTCGGCGACCGCCCTGCCGAAGAAACCGGCTGCGAGTCCTGCCACGGCCCCGCCGCCCCTCACTTGCGCGCGGGCGGAGGTCGCGACTCGATCCCCCGCGCTTTCTCCCTGCTCTCGGCAGCGAAAACCAACGAGGCCTGTCTCACGTGCCACTCCGAAGACATCGCTCCGGCAAATCTGCGAACTTCTCCGCACGGCTCCAACGGGCTGAGCTGTTCGAGTTGCCACTCGATTCATCAACCCCAAACAACCGCCAAGTTGCTGCAAAAGGCGCAGCTTGAGCTCTGCTCCAGTTGCCACCGCAACGCCCAAGCCCAGTTCTCGCTTCCGTTCAAGCACCGCGTGCAGGAAGGCTTCATGTCGTGCTCCGACTGCCACAACCCCCACAGCGCGCCCGCACAAACCGGCGCCCAGACCGCCGCGACCCGCCTACTACAACCGGGTCGAGTGAACGAACAGACTTGCCTCGAATGTCACAACGAGAAGCGCGGTCCCTTCGTCTTCGAACACCCCGGCGTCCGCGTCGACGGCTGCCAAACCTGCCACGAGCCGCACGGATCCACCAACTCACGCCTGCTCACGCGCCCCGTCGTATTCACTCTTTGCCTCGAATGCCACAACGGAGCCGATGATTTCGGCCGGCAAGTCAACGGGGTTCAGGTTCAATCGGCGCGCCACAACCTCGCCGACCCGCGCTACCAAAACTGCACCACGTGTCACGTTCGGATTCACGGATCCAACGCCGACGTCAACTTCCTTCGCTGAGGCCGTATGCGTTTTTGGATCCTACTCTTACTACTCCTCACGCCGGCAGCGGCCCAGGTGCCCGTCGCGCCGACTCCGCCGATCGCCGGAGCCCCCGACGGCGACTACCTGCCCGGCTATAACATCCTCAACAGCACGGAAGTCGGCTATCGTTTCGCGTCCATCGGCGGCAATGAACAGCAGTACCGCAGCGCTGTGAACTACTACAACGGCCTACGCGTCCTCGGCAGCTCGCTCACCCTCAACTCGCTCGACGGACGTGGGCGCCTCTTCGATCAGCTTCGACTCACCACGCAGGGCCTCGGCAACGATCCCTACGAATCCGTCAACTTCCGTGTGGCGAAGAACTCCATCTACTCCTACGACCTCCTCTGGAGGCAGAACGACTACTACAACCCCGGCCTCGTCAGCGCCGGCGCGGACGGCCGCCGCCTGCTCGATACGCAATACCGGATGCAGAACCACGACCTGACGCTATTCCCACGGTCCAAAATCAAATTCTTCTTCGGGGCGACCCTTAACGGAAGAGAGGGACCCGGCTACTCGACTATCGTCCCCTTTGCGGGCGGAGCCGATGCGCTACCGCTGATCGACTACATCCAGCGGGTATGGCGCGAATATCGCGTCGGCAATGAGTTCAAAGTCTTCGGCGTCAAGGTCAACTGGGCTCGCGGCTGGGAAAGCTTCAAAGACGACAGCGAGCGCGACCTCGCCGTCAACGGCATCCCCGCAGTTCCGGCGAGCGCGCCGCCCGACGGCATCGCAACCTTCGCCGGAGCCAGCCCCTATCACGGAACCGCCAACTATTGGCGCGCCAATCTATCCGGCGATAACAAGTTGATTGGCGTCAACGGACGTTTCAGCTACACCGACGGCCGGCGCGCTTTCGTCATCGACGAAGCCGTCACGGGTCCGACGCCCACTAGCCCGCTGCAGAACGTCATCACACGAGGCGCCGGCCAACGTCCCGTCTTGAACGCCGACCTCACCATCAACGCAACCCCTACGGCCGACTTCACCATTTCCAACACCACCTCACTCTTCAACGCCCGTACCCAGGGTGCGTCGACCTTCACCCAACTCGACGTGCCGTCCCAACTCGTCACTGTGCTGTTCTACAACTACCTCGGCATCCGCACCATCGCCAACGACACTCGCATCAACTATCAACTCACCAATTGGCTCGGAGTCTCTGGGGGCTTCCATTACTCCAGCCGCCGCATTCGATCAAACGAACAGTTCCGCTTCGAAGACTTCCTCAGCGCGCTCCCAGCCGAACAAGACAATACCCAAAAGGCGAGCGACATCGGCATTCGTCTCAATCCCTCAAACCCGCTTAGCGTCATCCTCTACGCCGAAACCGGCAGCAACTCACGACCCTTTACCTCCCGCGCCGATCGCGGCTACCACGCCCTCAACGGCAGGGTCCAATACCGTACCCGCACCTTGCAGCTATCCGCTTCCGCCAAGACCCACTACAACGTTAACGCCGTCGAATTCTCCTCCTTCAGCTCACAGTCGCGCGTCTACACGCTCGACAGCTCCTGGACGCCAACAACCCTTTTCGGTGTCGATGTTGGATACACCCGCAACCGCCTCTACACCATTGGCGGCCTAGCGTACTTCTCTGACGATCAACTGCGCGGCGGCTCTTCCATTTACCTCACTAACCTCAACACCCTCTATGCCGGCATCCACGCATCTGCCGCCAATCTCGTCGATTTCTATTTCGGACTGAGCCGCTCCGTGGACGCCGGCGATGACCGCGCCACACCCACCGGGTCCAGCATCGGTTCGACCGATCCCGTGCTGCAACGCGTACAAACTTTCCCGCTCACCTACATCTCGCCGCTGGCCCGCGCGTCCGTCCGGCTCAGTGGCCGCGTTCGCTGGAACATCGGATATCAGTACTACGGCTATTCCCAAAAGTTCACCGCCGACCGAGACTTCCGCGCCCACACCGGCTTCTCAAGCCTGTCTCTTTTTTTTTGACGGATCACCAGATTGCAACGACCTCCCTTGGACCTGCACCTTCCGTATTCGTCGAACGCTCCGCCCGATTTCGGCTGGCAAGTGAAGCTAACTGGTCTCATGGCGCTAGCGTCTCAGCCCCAATTCCCGTCTCGAGCGAGGTCAAACGAGCCTCCTGGTGTTGCAGAATTGTAAATATCCTGTGAACAGCGGCGGCAGAGGGAACCTGATCCTGGTCTCTCAGACGTCGTTAGATACAATCTGCGTGTTGGGGATATGCAAACGGTCCTCGTTATCGATGACGATGCCGCGTTACGCGACACCGTCGGGTTAATGCTCGAGACGGAGGGCTTCCGGCCTGCCGTCGCGGAAGACGGCAGAGCGGGAATCGAAGCCGCTCTCCGCTTGCGGCCCGATCTGATCCTCGTTGATCTGCGCATGCCTCGCCTTAGCGGAATCGAGGTCTGCAAGCAGCTTCGCGCCTCCGGCGACGAAACTCCGCTGATCGTCATCAGCGCAGTCAGCGATGAGGTGGACAAAGTTCTCCTGCTCGAAATCGGCGCCGACGACTACGTGGTCAAACCCTTCGGCTGCCGCGAGCTGTTGGCTCGTGTTCGAGCTGTCCTGCGCCGCTCAGCGTTCACGCGCGATGACGTAATTTCATTCGGCGAAGTGGAAGTCGATCTGGCCCGTCGCGTGGTGACCCGTAAATCTCAGGACGTCAAACTCACTCGGGCCGAGTACAACCTGCTGACGTACTTCCTCCACAACCCCGACCGCGCCCTCTCCCGCGACATGATCCTCAACTCCGTCTGGGGCTATGAATCTTTCCCTAACACTCGCACGGTGGACGCCCACGTAGCCCGACTCCGCCAAAAACTCGAAGTCAACACGGACGCGCCGGAACACTTTCTAACCGTCCACGGAGTCGGATACAGGTTCCTGCCGTGAACCCCTGCTTCCGGCGGAAGCATCGAGGAGGCAGTCCATGAAAACCCGTGTCTTATTGCTTGCGGCGATTTTCGTATTCCCCGCTCTTCTCCCCGCTCAAACGAATATCGAACTCCAGCAGGTGTTGGACCGCCTCAATCGTCTAGAACAAGAGAACCGACAGCTCAAACAAGAAGTGCAGTCGCTTCGGCAAGCCCTCGAAGACGCCGAAATCGTACCCGTCGTTCAACCAAAGGAAGTTGTCGCCGACCCCCCGGTCGTTCCTCTCGACGAACGTCTCGCGGTCCAAGAGTCCCGCGTCAACGAACTGGCCCGCACGAGCGTCCAAGCGTCGCAACGTCTGCCTGTCTCTCTGTCTGGCATGGTCCTGTTCAATACCTACATCAACCGCGGCGCAAGCGGAGGCAGCCAGTTCGCTCCCGTCGCCGCGCTGGATGGTCCCCGCAACGGCGCCGGCGCAAGTCCCCGCCAAAGCATAGTCGGCCTGGAGTACCAGGGGCCGACCATCCTCAAAGGCGGCCAGGTCAACGGATCAGTGAGCCTCGACTTATGGGGCGGCTCCTCCAACTCCCTCGACCACTACATTCGTCTTCGTACATCCGGCATCTACATCGACTGGGAAAACCAGTCGCTCTTTGTCGGGCAAGACAAACCGCTCATCTCGCCCAGAGAGCCGACATCTCTCGCACAGGTCTGGGTCTCGCCGCTCGCGGGCGCCGGCAACCTATGGTCGTGGCAGCCGCAAGCCCGCTTCGAACAACGAATCGGCTTCAGTGATAGCGCCGGTCTCCGCGCTCAGGCGGCCGTCTTCCAGTTCGCTGATCCCGGCGACGACCGGCCCGGCGACTACTACGGCGCCACCCGATCCGCCCGCCCCGCATTCCAAACCCGCATGGAATTTTGGCGAGACTTCTCGAACTCGCGCCGCATCGCCATCGCCCCCGGCTTTCATGTCAGCGAGAGCCAACGCGGCCCGTTCTCGATGCCCTCCCGCATCTACAGCGTCGATTGGCTCCTCAAACCGAACTCTGCGCTTGAGTTCACCGGGACTTTCTTCCGCGGCCAAAACGCCGCCGGCCTGGGAGGCTTGCGACAGGGCTACACCCGCTTCCCCTCTGGAGAATACGTCTCCGTACACGCCACCGGCGGTTGGGCCCAACTCTCCTGGTTCGCGACCAATCGCCTGACCTTTAGCCTGTACGGCGGACAAGAAAGCAACCGCGGCGCCGACCTTCTTACCGGCCAAGTCAGCCGCAACCTCAGTTACACCGGCAACCTCTCCTATCAACTCGGCCCCAACCTGCTGTTTGGACTCGAAGCGAGCCAAGTTCGCACCACCTACACCCCCGGAGAGCTCCGCCTGCTGAACCACTATGACCTGGCGCTGGCTTATCTCTTTTAGCCTGGCCGCAGCGCCGCTCTGGTCCGCCGACGTCGCCGGCCGCGTCGAACTCGTCAACTCCCAAGACGCCGCCGTCGCACGCAAGAAAGACTTCTCCGGGGTCGTCGTCTCCCTACACGGCGCGCCCACACCGCCCACCGCCCAAGCAACCATGCTGCAGAAGGACAAGACCTTCACGCCGCACGTCCTCGCGATAACGAAAAACTCCACTGTCAGCTTCCCCAACCTCGACCCGATCTTCCACAGCGCCTTCTCCAACTACAACGGACAGATCTTCGACGTCGGCCTCTACCCGCCCAAGACCACACGCATCGTCAAGTTCGCCCGCGAAGGCGTCGTGCGCGTCTTCTGCAACATTCACTCCGCCATGAGCGCCGTCATCGTCGTGCTCGACACGCCCTATTTCGCGGTTACCCAAGCCGACGGCTCATTTAGAATCGCAGGCGTGGCGCCTGGCGAATACCAACTGCGCTTCTTCCACGAACGCGCAACCGAAACCGAACTCGAGGGCCTATCGAAAACCGTCCGCGTCGCCGCCGAGGCGCTCACCCTGCCTCCAACGCGCATCTCCGAATCCGGCTTCATTAACACCCCCCACACGAACAAGTTCGGCGGCGAGTATCGCCCTGAACCGCGCAACCCCATCGCCTATCCGACGAGGAGGCATTAAATGTCGCGCCTGCCGTTGTTGTGGCGAATCCTGCTCGCGACGTCGATCGCCTTGACTCTGTTGTTCGCCGCAACCGGCTGGATCATCCAAAACACCGCCGCCCGCGCGATGACCGCCACCGTCAACGCCGAGGTTCGCGCCAGCTTCGACGCCTACAACTCCCTGTGGCGCAGCCGCGCCGAATCTCTCGCCGCGGTCAGTCGCGTCATGAGCCGCATGTCCGATGTTCGCGCCGCCTTCAGCACCGGCGACGAAGCGACCATCCGCGACACCGCCGGCGAGTTGTGGGCCACCATCTCCACCGAAGACGCCTTCTTTCTCGTCGCCGATCCACAAGGCGGCGTCATTGCTTCGCTCGGCGGCGATCTGAGCGAAGGCCTTCGCACCGACCTCCCCGCCGTCCGGCAAGCCTCCGCCGTATTCCCGCGCCAAGCCGCGGGATTCATGTCCACCGACGGACGCCTCTACCAAATCGTGGTCACGCCCGTTTACGTCAACGCCGGGCAGGACCTCGGTCTGCTCAACGTCCTCGTCGCAGGGTACGCCGTCGATGAGGATGTCGCCGCCTCGATGAAAGAAGCCGCCGGCGGCAGCGATTTCTGCTTCGTCGCCGCCGACGCGGCGGAAGCCTCAACCCTTCCATCCGGCGCCTGCTCGTCCCTGGCCGCCGGCGAACCGAGCCTGACCGAGTTCCGGCAAGTCGAGTCTAGCGGAACTCCCTACACCATGCTGAGCATGGAACTCCTCGACGTGTCCGGCGACGTCGTCGGCGAACTGCGCATCCTGCGCTCGCTCTCGGTAGCCGATGAAAAAGCCGCTGCCCTCAGCCGGGGCATCCTCGCGATCTGGGCCCTGGCCATTTTGATCGGACTCGCCATCACCTATCGCCTCGCTCGCCGCATCCTTGAGCCGGTCGGTGAACTCGATCGCGCCGCCGGCGAAGTCGCCCACGGCAACTTCAATTACCGGGTGCCGTTGAGCCACAAACCCGGCAGCCGCGACGAACTCGGCCGCCTGGGCGAGGCGTTCAATCAAATGTGCGAGTCGATTCAAAAGAGCCACCGCGAATTGATTCGCCGCGAGCGCATCAGCACCTCCGCCGCGATCGTCCACGACCTCCGGAACCCGCTTGCCTCCATCTACGGCGGCGCCGAGATGCTGCGCGACAAAAAGCTGTCAGGCGAACGAATCCAACGCATCGCCGGCAACATCGCCAGCGGCGCTCACCGCATGCGCCAGCTCCTACAAGAGTTTCTCGAGACCGGACAAGGCGGCGCCGGCGAGATGAAGCCCTGCCGCGTCGAAGAGATGATCTCGGCCGCCGTCGAAACCAACCTTCCCGCCGCCGACGCCCAAGCGGTGAAGATTTCGATCGACGTTCCCAACGACATCGAAGTCATCGCCAAGCGCTCCCAACTCGAACGCGTCTTCCTCAATCTCATCGCCAACGCTCTCGAAGTCATGCCAAAGGGCGGGACGATCAAAGTAGCCGCCAAGGCCGAAGACGGGAGCGTGGTCATCCGCTTCCAAGACAGCGGCCCCGGTATCCCCGCGGCCGTCCGCGAGAAACTCTTCCGCCCATTCGCCACGGAAGGCAAAGACGAAGGCCTCGGCCTCGGCCTCGCCTTCTGCCGCCAAACCGTCGACGACCACTGCGGAAAAATCTGGGCCGAGCCCGACAACGGCAAAGGCGCATGCTTCGCCCTTCGGCTACCGTTAGCATCCGTCCTAGCCGCCGAAGCTCGGATATCGGCATCCATCGACCGCTAGCTAGCGTTGAAACTACGCGGTCGAAAGCGGCGGCAGCGCCGCCGTAACAACCTAGGCGCATCCAAGAGTGCGGTTGGAAGCCCGACTTCCTCTTACCTCCCTTCTCCCTCGCCTTGACGCCAGCGTAGCTCCCCAGGGAAGCCGCACCAGTGACGGCGCGACGACGGAAGCCGGGTTCCCAATATGAGCAGGGAGTGTGGTTCCCTCAATAGATTCGGATGGCGTTCCTTCCAAGCCTTATGGCATGCCCACCCGGTATATCAACTCAATTTCCTCGGTGACCGCCTCGCGGTGGGCATTCCAGTTGCGCGCCGTCTCCACAACAAACTCCAGCTTAGGCGCCTGTTCCCGAATTCGCGTCTTCAACCGCTCGGTCCCGACATCGGCGCCGACTTGCATAAGACAACCGCGCGTCTGACTCTGAACATCGCGCACGTAAACGCACTGCGCCTCCGGCGCCAAATCCGTCAATATGTGCGCAGTAAACGTAACGTCTACGCATCTGCCCGGTATCTTCGGCAGCTCGAAACTCGGCATGAGCACAACATCGAACTCATTGAGCGAGCCCTCTGAAACCTCCCCCTCCCCGAAAAGCAGAACCCTCCGCTCCGGAAAGGCTTTCATCAGAAAGTAAGCCGTCAGCGCCAAGCTCTCCGGAACATCAAAGTCCATATACGTCAGCCGCGGATTGTCACGCAGCAAGTAATACGCCATTCCGCCAAACCCGCCCCCAATCTCCGCCACAACCCGAGCGTTCGGAATCAATGCCGCAACGGCCTGTGCGTAGTAGTGCTGCTGCTCAGCTCCGATGGGCGCCAAAACATCGCCGACCCAAAGCCCAAACGGATTCCCAACCCCAGGACCTGCAAGCGATTCGATCGAGTACCGCCCCTCGGTCGCTTCCTGCCAATAGTCAATCCGGTACAAAGCATCCGCCAGTTGGAAGCGCCGATGAATCTCCCGCGCCGGATCCAAGAACCGATCCTTTGAAATGTTGAGATTCAGCCCGATTAACCCATTGCTGCAACTGTCGCGATAGAAGTTCGCGTACATGCCCTGCAACGCTTCCAAATCTCCGTCGGCCAACGCCTGTCGCACCGGCCCCAAACTATTCTCGCGGACTTCCTCCCACCAACTAGTCGCCGCATACGCCCCTTGCCGCGGAAACGCAGCAACCGCACAGCGGTATGCCTCGCAGATCCGCTTCAGCAGCGGCGCATCCTCTCCCGAGACTGCCGGTCGCTCGGCGCCAACATGCACCTTCCCCACGTCGTATCGACTATCGCCCTTATATCGCCGCCAGCCCTCCGCCGCCACGCGACGAATGCTGCGATGCGTGCGAATCCGCTCCGCCCCAAGCTGAATTGCCCGGAGCGGATGAGCCAAGTGACTAATCCGAAGCATGTCTGGGAGCCGGCCTAACTCATAAGACACGCCGCCGCACGTACCTGGAACCCGAGTTCTCCCCCGCCCGCGCCGCGTGTCCCACTCTAAAGCGTCATGCCGGCAACCTGGCCCAACTTCTTCCTAGCCGGAGCCCCCAAAGCGGGAACGACCTCCCTCTACCACTACCTATCCCAGCACCCCGACATCTTCATGAGCTCCATTAAGGAGCCTCACTACTTCGCCGACGAAATCCGTCCCCGCTACTTCGGCGAAGAGCTGCGACGCTTCGCCGTCAACGGCCACTTTCCCAACCTCGTGCAAACCGAGTCCCAATACCTCAGCCTGTTCACCGGAGCCAGCGGTCACACCGCCGTCGGCGAGGCCAGCGTTAGCTATCTCTGGTCGACGAGCGCGCCACGCAACATCGCAAATGCCGCACCCTCCGCTCGCATCATTCTGGTCCTGCGCAACCCCATCGAGCGCGCCTTCGCCCAACATCGCAAACTGATGCACATCCGCCCGGTTCCCCTGTCGTTCGCCGAGCACATCGCAGCCGGGCTCCGCGCCGCTGGACCCGAACTCGGCCCAGCGCATCCATTCCTCGAACTCGGAAACTACCACCGGCAGATCCTTCAGTACCTCGACTACTTCCCCCGCGAACAAATCGACGTCCATCTCTACGACGACTACCGCGACGACCCCGCCGCCATGCTCCGCCGGATCTTCTCCTTCCTCGGCGTCGATCCCAGCTTCAAACCAGACCACTCCCAACGCCACATGACCGGCGACGTTCCGCGCAGCCTCAAGCTCCACGACATCGCCGTCCGCCGTCTCCGTCTTGGCTACCGCCTCAAAAAGATCCTCCCCGCAAGCGCGCACGGCGCCCTCAAGAACCTCCTCTACCGCAACGGATCCTCAACCCTCATCGCCCCCGAAGACCGCGCCCGCCTCATCGACTACTACCGCGACGACGTCATGTCCTTATCCCGCTGGCTCAATCGCGACCTCCGCCACTGGCTGCAACCCTGACCAGAACCTTGGACCCGCTAGTGCCCGGCGTGTGAGACCGCGTCGCTTTCCGTCAGGGGTGATGCGAGCTGACCCTTGCTCAGCGACGCCTAAGGCCATCCCGTTTGGCGCTTGAGAAAATGGCCGGAACCGCCTCTTCTTTGCACGCCGGCCATGGGACCGCTGCGGATGATCTCGTTGGCCCTCAGGTGGATGATGAACTTCACGCCGCGGCTGGGACCTGGTAGGGCGGAGAGCCAGCGACTGCTGTCGACGTTTGCGAGGCCCACCGCGTACTTGAGGAATACGTTGGCTGCGCCGCGGGCGACTAGTAGCGGCCGCGTGGCTGCGACGCCGGGGCCGGACTCGACATGCGGTTCCTTGGTCAACAACTATCCAGGCCGGTGAGCGTCCCGACACTTGCGAAGTTGTCTCGTCGGTTACGATTGAGGAATCGTCGGCGCTCTAAGTTTGAGTATGACCAAGTGCGGCGATGATATTTGGACGGAGGGTGTGGTGATGCGCTGTTTCGGTTTCCTTTTGCGGGTCAGATTTTTACTGGCGATCGGAGCGCTAATCACGACTCTGGGCTCGTCGGCTGTAGCGCAGCAAATTACCTCGCCAGAGGAGTTCTTCGGATTCCAGTTGGGCGCTGACCGCAAGATGGCGCGCTGGGATCGGATCGTTGAGTACTACAAGCTTCTGGAGCAGCAAAGCGGCGGACGGATGAAGCTCATCGATATGGGGCCGTCAACGGAGGGCAATCCCTTTCTGCTGGCGATCGTCTCTTCGACGGAAAACATCAAGAACCTGGACCGGCTGCAACAAATCAGTAGACAGCTTGCCAACCCGCGCGGGCTCACTGAGGCTCAAGCCGAAGCGCTGATCGCGGAAGGCAAGGTAGTGATTTGTCAAACGATGAGCATGCACGCCACCGAGATCGGCGGCAGCCAAATGGCGCCGGAACTGACCTACGACCTTCTCTCACGCACCGATGAAGAGACTCAGCGGATGTTGGATAACGTGGTTTCGCTGATCGTGCCTTCCTTCAATCCTGATGGGCAGATCATGGTTACCGACTGGTATCGCAAGACGCTCGATACCGAGTACGAAGGCTCAAATCTTCCGTGGCTGTATCACAAGTATGTGGGCCACGATAACAACCGTGACGCCTTCCAAGCGAACGTCGTCGAATCGCAGTATGTCGGCAAAATACTATTCCGTGATTGGAAGCCCCAGGCCTATCTAGACCACCACCATATGGGCAGCTATGGAGCGCGCATTTATGTGCCGCCATACGGCGAGCCCGTCCGCCCTCATGCCGACCCCCTGGTATGGCGCGAAATGAGTTGGTACGGCGCGCATATCGCCTACAAAGAGGAGGAGGCTTCTCTCTCTGGAGTAATCAACTCCGCGGTGTACTCAGGCTGGGGACATTTCGGGTTCCACTGGATTACGCCGTTTCACAACATCGCGGGGATGCTGACCGAGTCCGCCAGCGCTAGTCTTGCGACGCCGCTTTACATCCATCCCGAGCAGTTGCACGGCGGCAGCTTGGCGATGCCGAACTACGAAGAGCAGACGACTTTCCCCAACCCATGGCCAGGCGGCTGGTGGCGGCTGCGCGACATTGTTGAGCGCCAGAAAGTGTCGGCCTGGGCGGCCGTCGATCTTGCCGCGCGCAACCGCGAAACGGTACTTCGCAATGCCTACCTGAAGGCTAAGCGGCAAACGGAGCGCGGAGCACAGGGCAAGCCGGCCGCTTACGTGATTCCCAGCCAACAGCACGACAAACTGACGGCGCTCAAACTTGTCAACAAGCTGTTGGGTCAGGGCGTCGAAGTGCAGCAAGCAAAAAAGGCGTTCGTTGCCGCCAACGGCATGAGCTATCCCGAGGGCTCGTACCTGGTTTCCATGGCGCAGCCGAAGATGGGCTTACTGCGCTACTTATTGGGCCGCACGCAATATCCCGACAACGAGTGGACACGGAATACGGACGGTTCTCCCAAACGGCCTTACGACATGTCGACGGACACGATGTTCGAATTTATGGGCGTGCGCGTGGATCCGCTCGATGAGGCGGTCGTTGCCGACCTGGCCGTCGTGGAGACCGAGATTGAGCCGGCAGGCACGGTTGCAGGCGAGACGAGCCAACACTCCTTTGACGGGCGGCTCAACGACAGTTTCCGTGCGCTCAATCTGCTCTTGGAGAAAGGCGTTAAGGTCCGTCGCGTGGTGCAGCCCGCGCAGGGTCTGAGGCCGGGAGATTTCGTCGTGGAGGAAGCCCCGGCATCCCTACTCTCCGATGTCGCCAGGGAAACCGGCGTGGACTTTGCCGCCCTTTCGGCAGACGTTAGCGCCGCCACGCAGGAGATCAAGAGACAGCGTCTGGGCATGTACCAGCGTTACCTGGGCGGCAACACCGATGAGGGATGGACGCGGTGGTTGCTTGAGGAGTTTAAGTTCCCGTACACATCGTTATTCGACGCTGACATTAAGAAGGGCAGCCTGCGGCAGAATTACGACGTGATTATCTTGCCGAACGACTCGCCGGAAACGTTGAAGGGGCCGCGCCAGGGCGCCGAAGGTCCAAGCCGGTATCTGTCCTATCCGCCCGAGTACCGCAGCGGCCTTGGGAACGACGGAGTGAAGGCGCTGGTCGAGTTTGTCGAGCAGGGCGGGACGTTGATCACCTTTGGCCAGGCAAGCAATTTCGCGATTGAAGCATTAAAGCTGGACGTGGAGAACGTGGTCGAAGGCGCCTCGCAGTTATGGTGCCCGGGCTCAACCCTGCGAGTGAAGTTCGACACAACCAATCCGCTCGCTTATGGAATGCCCGAGGAAGGCCTAGCGGTATATCTATCAGGCAATCCGGCGTTCGAAGTGACGCCCTCCCTACGCAACGCCAGCTACGAAGCGCCCGTGCGCTACGTGGACCGAGATCTGCTTGAGAGCGGTTGGCTATTAGGTGAAGAAGTTCTTGCCAACAAAGCGGCGATGCTGGCGGCCAACAAGGGAGAAGGCCGAGTAGTGATGATCGGCTTTCGAGCGCAACATCGCGCACAAACGCACGGCACGTTTAAGTTGGTCTTCAATGCTTTGATCGACTAGGCGCTTCCGGTCGTCCAGCTCGCTTGGCGTTTCCGAGTGCTCGCCTCTTCGCGCTTGAAGTCGCGGTATCGAGCGGAAGCTCATCATCGTCGACGTCGGATTCCAGCGGATTCCGCAGCGTCCGCTCTACACTCTTGTCCACGCGGAGAAGCGATTCCTCGATAGTTGAACCGAAAGACAAACGCTTGCGTTCGAACGTACCATCCTTGAGAACGGCCTTTTCATGCAACTTCAGCATGCCGGGAGCCGTAGCTTTAACTAGTGCGATCGATTCTCCAACTGACGGCCCTCGTTCTGTTGGGCGCCGCGGGCGCCGTCGCTCAAGTCGGCTCGCCGGCTCCCGACGAGCTCGTCCGTTTAGCCTTCGAAGCTGACGAGCGCAGTCAGGCTCTTGCCGAGCAATACGCCTACCGCGAACGCGTCGAAGAGATTCGCCTCGACAAGGACGGCGCCGTGAAGAGAAGCGACTCGAAGACTTACGAGGTCGCCCACCTGTGCGGACGCAATTATCAACGCCTAATCCTGCATAATGGCAAGCCGCTCTCCCCCTCTGAAGACGCCAAGGAGCAACGCAAGCTCGACAAGTGCATTGCCAAGATCGAAAGCGAGTCAGAGGCAGAGCGCAACAAACGCCTCCGCAAAGAGCAGGAAGAACTCGAAGATCAACGCAAGATGCGCCGCGAGGTCGTACGCGCATTCGACTTCACCATCGAAGGCGAAGAGTTCATCTCGGACGAGCCGACCTGGCGCATCCGCGCCGAACCGAAACCGGGCTACGAGCCTGAGTTCAAGAAGGCCGGCTTCCTCAGCAAACTCTCGGGAACGATTTGGATCTCAAGGTCCGACTACGGTTGGGTTAAGGCTGAAGTCGAGACGATCGCCCCGGCTCGCTTTGGCCTGTTCCTGTTGACCCTCAAAGAGGGTTCGCGGATGGAGTTCACCCAAACCAAACTCAACAACGAACTTTGGATGCTCGACCACATGCGTTTACGCTTTAACGCGCGCGTCCTCATAGCAGGCGTCCGCCGTGAAGTCGTCGTTCAGTGGAGCGACTTCAAGAAGTTTACCGCCCAGTCGCGCCTCGTCACCGACGAGATAGAGTAGAGCCTACTCCAGCGCGACGGCCAGAATAACTGTCGTCATATGTCTTCCTTCAGAGTAGGGGTTGCCGCGGCCGCATCCGGGAGGTCCAGGCGCGGTCTATTGCGGTTGATACGAAACGCGGCCTGGGACGGCGGTATCCACGCTAAAGAGCGAGCCGCCGGCGGTAATGTAGAGCGTTTTTAAATCCTCGCCGCCGAAGGCCACATTCGTCGTTTCGTCCCGCGGGATAGGGACGGTATCGAGCAGTTCTCCGTCGGGCGTAAGGATATACACGCCGGCTCCGAAAGTGGTTGCCTCATACGGAGGAACGGGTTCATTGCGTCCGGCGGCAACCCATAGCCGCCCTTCTGTATCCATCTCGAAGCCATCGGGACCGCGGCCGTCTTGCCAATCGAAGATCAGCTTTTTGGTCGCTGGGTCGACGGAGCCGTCGTCGTTCAAGTCAAAGCGCCACAGCGTGCGGGCGCCGCCGACGTTGTTGTTATTGTTGTCGGCGACATAGAGGTACTTGTCATTAGGACTGACCAGCACTCCGTTGGGCCGATCGACCTCTTGGGCGATGATTTGTACAACCTGACCGGGCGCATCAATGCGATAGACGCCTTCGACCGCTTCGTCGGCAGCGTCGCGAATCTCCATGCCGTCGCGGTTGCCGTAGCGCGGATCGGTAAAGTAGATGCGTCCCTTGGAGTCGATAGTGAGATCGTTCGGCGAGTTGAACTTGGCGCCGAGATAGTTGTCGGCCAGCACGGTCAGCGAACCGTCGCTCTCGATGCGGATGACTCGCTTGGCGCCGGGTTGGCAGGCGACCAGGCGCATCTGAGGATCAATCATCAACCCATTGGCGCCGCCGCCGGGCAATTCGACGTTTTGCAGCTCGCCTTCGAGCGTGCGCAGAGTCACGCGGCCTGCGCCAGTAAAGAAGAGGCCCTTGCCGGGATGCCAGGCCGGACCTTCGTCGGCGCCGACCTCTCCATAAGCGGCTAACTCGGCGCCCGGCTCGAACAGTTGCGACCCCTGTGAGCAAGCGCACAACAACGAGATCACGACGACGAGAAGTTTTCGCATTGCTTGACGATTCTAGGCGAATCCGCTTGCGCGGCGCTGGGACCCGCCTTCGCAGGGTGCGGCCCTTTGGGGGTGAAGGTAGGGTGAAGAAACCGCTCCTTGACAGTCGCGGCACGGAAGGTCGGTTGGGTGGTT
>CAZYOX010000051.1:0-14627 GCA_964649285.1 uncultured Bryobacterales bacterium
ACGGAAGGAGCTCTTCAGCGCCGGGTAGAGCGCCTGGTAGGCGCTGTGTCCGGCGGCATAGGCTGGGGTCAAGTTCGCGTCGGGTTCTGTTTGCTCCTTGACCCGAATCGTCGCGTTGCAGGCTTCGGGTACCGAAGAGAAGCCGCCCGTACCAGCCATCGCCAACAGCGCGGCGCCATAGGCCGAACCCTCCTGCGTCTCCAGTGTGGTGATCGGACAACCGAAGACGCTTGCCAGAATGTCTCGCCAAAACGGGCTTTTAGCTCCGCCGCCCGACGCACGCACCGCGCGCACTTCGACTCCCAGGGATTCGACGATGCCGAGACAATCCTTAAGGCTGTAACTGACGCCTTCCACCATAGAGCGCAGCAGGTGAGCGCGGGTATGTTTAGCGGTTAGGCCGATCCATCCGCCGCGGGCGAAGGCGTCGAGATGAGGCGTCCGCTCGCCCATCAGGTAGGGCAGCCAATACAGACCCTCGCTCGTTGGCGGCGCCGTCGCGGCCTCGTGCATCATTAGTTCGTAGACGTCGCTCTTTTCCTGCGCTGCGCGCGCCAAGAACTCGACGCCCAGTTGGTTGCGAAACCATTGCAAGCTGAGCCCCGCGCCTTGCGTGACGCCCATCACATGCCACTTGCCGGGCACGGCGTGGCAGAACGTATGGACGCGTCCCGCGGGGTCGTAGGCGACCTTGTCCATGTGCGAAAACACGACGCCTGAGGTGCCGATTGTGCAGGACACCAGCCCCGCCTCCACGATGCCATTGCCGACGGCGCTGGCGGCCTGATCGCCGGCGCCGGCGACAACGGGAGTTCCGGCTTTAAGACCGGTTTCCTTAGCGGCGATCTCGCTGATCGCGCCGGCCAAGTCGCTCGACTCCAGCACGGGCGGCAGAATGCTTGGGTCCACGCCGATTTTCGAGACGAGCGGGTTGGCCCAGCGCCGATGAACAACGTCGTAGAGCGCTGTGCCTGAAGCGTCGGAGACGTCTTGCGCAAAGTCGCCGGTCAAGCGAAACCGCACGTAGTCCTTGGGCAGCAGCATCGTACGGGTTCTCTCGTACGATGCCGGATCGTGGTCCCGAACCCAAAGCAGTTTCGGCGCTGTGAAGCCGGTCAGCACAGGGTTGGCGGTTTGCTCCAAGATGAACTTCGCGCCGGCGGTTTGATTCATCCAATCGACTTGCTCTTGGCTGCGCTGATCGCACCAAATCAGCGCCGGTCGAATCACCTGGTGATTGGCGTCCAGTAGCGTCAGACCATGCATCTGCCCGGAAAAGCCCACGGCGGCGACGTCCTCGCCCGCGGCGCCGGCTTGGGCTAGGGCCAACCGAATGGCCTCGAAAGCGGCGCGAACCCAGTCATCGGGATCCTGCTCCGCCCACAAGGGCCGCTCCATGCGCATATCCTGATGCGCGACCGTGACGCCGCCGCCAACCTTCCCCGCGGCGTCGACCAGTAGGGCTCGCGAGCCGCCAGTGCCAATATCGATGCCCAGCCAATATTTCATACGGAAGCGTCCCAAGCCACTTGCGGCCCACCCTCGGAACGCGTCAGCATATCATACGCGGCGATTCCGGCCGGGACGGCCTGCACTCTGGTTTATCGGGCGCATAAGGAATCCTGATTTCATTTTTGTGGCCGCTGCCAGATAGCGTAGAGAGAGCAAAGCTCCGCTTTCATCCGGTCGTCCCACTGTTGCGGCGATCGCAGTCTTGGAGGCGCTGAGATAGATGTGGGGTCCTAGAAGACGGTGAGCAATCAGATCAAGACTGTTTCGAATGGCGGAGGAAGCTCTCCGCGGTCCGCGGCTATTTCGGCCGTGATCAACTACAGGCCGTCCGAGCCGCCGATGAACTTCATCGAGACGCCGACGCAGAAGCTGTTTAACGCCAACGTGTTCACTCCGCACGTAATGCGTCAGCGTCTGCCCAAGCATGTGTACAAATCGGTGATGAAGACGGTCGGGACCGGTTCGAAGCTTGACCCGGCCGTAGCCGACGTGGTGGCCACGGCGATGAAGGAATGGGCCCTGGAGAAGGGCGCCACGCACTACTCGCACGTTTTCTATCCGCTGACTGGGTTGACTGCCGAGAAGCACGACAGTTTCTTCACTCCTGACGGACAAGGCGGCGCCATTGCCGAGTTCAGCGGCTCATCGTTGATTCAGGGCGAGCCCGACGGCTCCAGCTTTCCGACCGGCGGCATCCGCGCCACCTTTGAAGCGCGCGGCTACACCATATGGGACGTCACCAGCCCGGCCTACATCCTGGAGAACCCCAACGGCACGACGCTCTGCATCCCGACCGCGTTCGTCTCTTGGACCGGCGAGGCTCTCGACAAGAAGACTCCGGTGCTGCGCTCGATGCAGGCCCTGAACATCCAAGCGCAGCGGGTGCTGGCGCTCTTTGGCAAGACCGATGGCGCGTTGGTCTCTTCAACCGCAGGTCCCGAGCAGGAATATTTTCTAATCGACAAGAACTTCTATTTCGCACGCCCTGACCTGGTCACCGCGGGACGCACTCTGTTCGGCGCGCCCTCCACAAAGGGACAAGAGTTCGAAGACCACTACTTCGGCGCCATTCCCGAACGCGTCTTGGCGTTCATGTTCGAGGTGGAGCGCGAGCTCTTTAAACTCGGAATTCCCGTCAAGACCCGCCACAACGAGGTCGCGCCGGCACAATACGAAATCGCCCCGCTCTTTGAATCGGCGAATGTCGCCACCGATCACCAGCAGATGATCATGATCACGCTGAAGCGCGTGGCCAATAAGTACGGCATGGCTTGTCTCTTGGCTGAGAAGCCTTTCGCCGGAATCAACGGTTCGGGCAAACATGTGAACTGGTCCTTAGGCAGCGCCTCGCAGGGTAACCTGCTCGATCCTGGCGCCACGCCCCACGACAACGCGCAGTTCCTATTGTTCTGCGGCGCTGTCATCCGGGCCGTGCATCTGCACCAGGGACTGTTACGCGCTGTTGTGGCCTCCGCGGGCAACGACCATCGCCTCGGCGCCAATGAGGCCCCTCCGGCGATCATGTCGATTTTTCTTGGCGATCAGCTCACCGACGTCTTCGAACAGATCAAGAAGGGCGGCGCCAAGAAATCGATTCCAGGCGGGACGCTAAGCGTCGGCGCCGATGTTCTGCCGCCCCTTGCCAAGGATGCGGGCGACCGCAACCGCACTAGCCCCTTCGCCTTTACGGGTAACCGCTTCGAGTTCCGCGCCGTGGGCTCCAACCAGTCGATCGCCGGCCCGCTCGTGGCCATGAACACGATCGTTGCCGAATCCCTCGACTACTGCGCCACCCGGCTGGAAGAAGAAACCAAGGGCGACCCCAAGAAGCTCAATGCCGCTCTGCAGAAGCTGCTCGCGGACATCATGAAGGACCACGGAGCGATCATCTTCAACGGGGATGGTTACTCCGAGGAATGGCATAAGGAAGCAAAGAAGCGCGGTCTGTTGAACCTCCGCACGACTCCAGAAGCGCTGCCCATCCTACAGTCGACGGCCGTCAAGCAACTCTTCCGCAAGTACAAGGTGTTGACCGCCCGCGAACTTGAGAGCCGCTACGACATCTACCTGGAGCAGTATTGCAAGTCGGTCGCCGTCGAGACGAAACTCACTATTGAGATGTCCCGTACGATGATCTTCCCGGCGGCCGTTCGCTATCAGAACGAGTTGGCCTCCACTTGCGCCAACCTCAAGGCTGTTGGTTACGAGTTCGACACGGACACTCTCGATAAGGTCACCGCCCTGGTCAAAGAGCTGCAGGACTCGACGACGGCGCTGGAGACGGCTGTAGCTGCCGCCCACGCGACTAGCTTGCTCGCTGAAGCGAAGCACTCCTGCGACGTCATCGTGCCGGCTGTCCTGCGCGTGCGCAGCGCGGCCGATCAACTCGAGAGCCTCGTGGCCGACGACCTTTGGCCGCTGCCGACTTACCAGGAAATGCTGTTCATTAAGTAGTTCCGGTTCCGGCTCAACGAAAGAGCGCCCCGTCGGCATCCGCCGGCGGGGCGCTTGTCTTGGTTCGCTCTGAAGACTAGCGGTCGTCCGCGCGTCTCTTCGGCTCGCGATTAGTCCGCGGATCCGACCCGCAACGCCGCGGCCTCTGCCAAATCCTTGCTGGTTTCGCGTTCCGTTACGTCGGCCCGCAGTCCTGCAGCACAAAACTGCACCATCCGTTCGATGGCGTTTTCGGTGTCGGAGGGGTCGCACAGGCCATTCGAGAAACGCTTCAACTTCTCGCTGTCGCTCATGGTATGGATCATGGCGCCCACGCAAAAGTGAATGCGCCAAGCGCGCTCGATCTCGGGAATTTCCGGCACCGCGCGGCGAAACGCTCTGCCGAACCGCGTCACGGTCTCTGCAAAGAGGTTGTCGAAGAGACGCTGTACGTATCCCGCCTGTTCCGCGTAGATCCGCCCGCACATCTGCATGAAGCGGCGGCCCTCCGTGCCCTCTTGTCGATAAAGGCGTATAGCGGGGGCGATTAGCGCCCGCAATACTTCCTCGACTTGCAACTGATCATCGCCGGCCCTTTCCTCGGCCGCCGTCAGCATCTGCAGCCTGCGCTTGTTCAATGGCGTCACTCGGCGCTCAAAGACCTTCTCCACCAGGGCCTCTTTCGAGCCGAAGTGGTAGTGGATAGCGGCCAGGTTGACGTTCGCTTCGCTGGTGATCGACCGCAGCGAAACGGCGTCAACGCCCTTCGCGGCAATCAGTCTCTCGGCGGTATCTAAGATGATCTGTTTGGTGTCGGCGGCCATGAAGGAAGATGAGGCTCGGACGTAATTCAAACGTCTGTTTTAATTGTGCTTTTGAAGACTGGTCCTGTCAACAAGGCTTCTCGCCGCATTGCGACCATCGAGACGCGACCTTGCCGGAGCGATCCACAGTCGGTCCAAACCTGCTAACGGCCAGGAAAGATCGTCTTGGCGGCTGTATCGATTGGCTTCGTCTGGCAGAATAGGGCTCGGAATTGCTCCTCATGCGCCTATTTCGCTTCTTCGTTTTCATCTCGAGTCTCTTACCCGCGGCCTTTGCTCAGGAGGGCGAGCTGCCATCGGTGCGAGCGATGAAGACGACAGAGCCGCCTACAGTAGACGGCTTGGTCAGAGAAGAGTTCTGGAACGCGATCTCCCCCGCAGGCAGTTTCACGCAGCGCAATCCAGATGAGATGCAGCCATCGACGGAACGGACAGAAGTCCGCTTCGCCTTCGATGAAAACAACCTCTATATCGGGATCATTTGCTTCGACTCCCAGCCCGACCAGATCGTGCTGACGCAGAATCGGCGAGACGGCGAACTCCTCAACACCGATTCCATTCAAATTCTGCTCGATACCTTCGGCGATCGCCAGTTGGCGGCGATCTTCGGCACCACTCCAACCGGCATCGAGTTCGACGCACAGGTTTCCAAGGCCGGCCAGAGCCGCGGCGGCGGAGGTCCTCCGCGGTCCGGCGGCGGGGCGGGCGGCGGCGCCCAACAAGGCGGCGCGGCCTCGATGAACCTGAATTGGGATGCCGTCTGGACGGTTGAATCGCAGATCACCGAACGCGGCTGGGAGAGCGAGATGCAGATCCCGTTCAGCACCCTGCGTTATAAGCCAGGCGTCGACCTGACCTGGGGCTTGAATATTGTCCGCACTCTCCGCCGCCGCAACGAGGACTCTTATTGGTCGCCTATCTCGCGAGCGTTTACCTTGAGTCAACTTGAGCTAGCCGGATCGTTGAATGGAATCGAGGCCGAAATGACTCGCGACCTCAAGCTGCTGCCCTATGTAGTGAGCGGCGTGAGCCAAGACTTCCGCGCGACGGAGCCCACGGATCGCGATTTCGATGCCGGTATGGACCTCAAGTACACGCTGACGCCGACGCTGACGCTTGATGCAACGGTCAATACGGACTTCGCACAAGTCGAAGTCGATGACGAGCAAATCAATCTGACGCGCTTCTCGCTTTTCTTTCCGGAGAAGCGTCCATTCTTTTTGGAGAACTCGGGCATCTTTGAGTTCGGCACGCCAAGCGAGGCGGAATTGTTTTTTTCCCGCCGTATCGGGCTTGATGCGGACCGTAATGCCGTGCCTATCGATGCTGGCGTTCGCTTGAGCGGCAAGATCGGTCGTTACCAGGTCGGCGTGCTTGACATGCAAACACGCCGGGTCGACGACCGCGCCCCAGGCAACAACTACGCGGTGGCCCGCGTTAGCCGTGAGTTGCCCAATCGTTCCTCGATCGGCGTGATCGCCATCAATCGGGAGGCGACGACTTCGGTTGCTGGATTCCCGGACCAACAAGACAACAACCGTTCGTTCGGTGCAGACGCGAATATAGGCATTGGGGCCTTCGGCAATTTGTTTAACTACTACGCCGAAACCAGGACTCCTGGCCTGCGCGGCAGCGATCACGCGGGAGCCAGCAGCCTCGCCTACGACGACGCAGTCAATGAGATCTCAGCGGGCTACATGGAAGTAGGCCGCAATTTCAATCCAGAGGTGGGCTTCGTGCGCCGCGTCGGATTCCGCAAACCCAACGTCGGCTACCGGCGGCGGTTCTTCCCTGCCAACAGCTGGATCCGCAGCTATGAGCCACACTTTTCCGTCAACCAGTGGTACACCATCGAGTCCAACGACAAGGAATCGGAATTTCAGCACTACCACTTCAACGGACGCATGCAGAACGGAGGTCAGTTCGGCGCCGCTTTCAACAGCAGCTTTGAACGGCTTGACCGGCCTTTCGAGGTGAACCCCGGCACGTTTATTCCGGCCGGAGGCTATCGCTTCAACGAAGTCGCTTTGGACTACATGAGCGATCCCAGCAAGATGCTGTTTTACCAGCTCGATCTCGCCAAAGGACAGTTCTATGACGGCGACTTGTTGAACTATCGCGTGCAGATCGGCTATCGTCCCAGCGCGAAGCTCTCGTGGATCGGCTCTTACCAGAAGAACAAGATCGATTTGCCCTACGGCAGTTTCGACACCGATCTTGTGGGCCTACGCTTCAACTGGTCGTTCACGCCCAAGAGCTATTTGCAGGCCTTCAGCCAATACAACAGCGTGAGCCGTCAAATAGGCCACAATATCCGATTTGCGTTATTGTCGACCTCCAGCACGGGGCTCTTTGTGGTCTACAACACGGCCCAATCGTCCTACATCTTCAACGATCCTCACGGTGTTGACCGGCGCCAACTCTCGCAGGCGCTGATCATCAAATACAACCACATGCTCGACTTCTAGCAAGCGCTTCGGCAACGCTCCGTTCCCCGCGTAGAAGGTAGTCCGCTCGCCGTTCGCGGGCTCTCAAGAGGGGACTTGCCTGCACCTTGCCTGCACCCCATCACTGAGACAAAGTAACAAGTGACAGGTTGGCCTGGAACTGGGCGGGACCAAGGTAGCCCAAGGCCGAGTGGAGGCGTTCGCGGTTGTAGACTGGTCGAGCATGAGGGCGAGATCGGCGCGCACTTCGGCGAGGTTCCGCGGCCATGGTTGGCCGTTGACCCTGCAAAGCGCTTCTCCCTTCGCTCGATTGCCTAACTGCTAACGTTTACCTGGATGTCCCTTCGTCCAAGACGCTATTCGGGTAGGGCGAAGGCGATAATGTTGCCGCCCGCGGGCGTGCCGCCTTTGCCGCCGCCGGCCGAAAGCGCGATGAATTGGCGGCCGTTGACTTCATACATTGCGGGCGTTGCGGAGTTGGAGTTGGGCAGCGTCGTTTCCCAGAGGAGCTTGCCAGTGGCTTTATCAAACGCCCGGAACTTGCGGTCGTAGAGCGTGGCCCCGATGAAGAGCAGTCCGCTTTGGGTGATGATGGGGCCGCCGTAGTTTTGAGAGCCGGTCGTGCCGAGGCTATCCACGAGTTCGGGGTACTCGCCGAAGGGGATCTGCCACTCGATTGTGCCTTTGTCGAGATTGATAGCGCTGAGAGTGCCCCAGGGCGGAGTGATGATCGGGTAACCGTCGGGATCGAGGAGGCGGTCGTAGCCGTCGTGGACGTAGGGCAACTCGTGGGATGGAGCGTTGGGGTCGAGTTCGACAAGCGCGTCGTCACCGGTCAGGACGTAATCGGCGATGGCCGATACTGCCGTCGCGCCGAGGTGTTCGAACGACGGCATGCGGCCGAAGCCTTCGCGGACCACCGTCGCGACTTGATCGGCCGAGTAACGTTCACTGAGGCTAGTGAGCGGCGGGAAGTCTGCGACGCCCGCGAGGTCGGAGCCATGGCAACCACTGCAAGACTGAGCATAGAGCGTACTAGCAGCGGGGCGCGGCGAGGACTCCACTTCATCGAGGCCGATGGTCCAGGCCATTTCATTGGCGTTGACGTAGTAGAGGCCGGTCTCGGGGTCGAACGCTTGGCCGCCCCATTCGGCGCCTCCGTCATAGCCGGGCAGAACGATGGTTCCTTCCATCGTCGGCGGAGTGAACTCGGGACCGACTTTGAATTTCTGCAGCATCGCGAGGGCCGCGTTGTGGGCCTCGGGCGTGCGGTTGGTGACCGTGCTTTTGTCGACCGTGCGACGTGCGAAAGGCGGAGGCGCGGTAGGCAGAACTTGTGTTCGGGCCAGCTTCTCGCCGGGGATGGCCGACGGAGGGACGTCGATCTCTTGCAGCGGGAAGAGCGACTCGCCGGTCTCGCGGTTGAAGACAAACACGTAGCCCGACTTGGTCGCTTGCGCGACCACGTCGATCAGCTTGCCGTCGCGCATGATGGTGACTAGGCTAGGCGGCGCTGGGGCGTCGCGATCCCAGACGTCGTGCTTAACGAGCTGGAAATGCCACTTGAGTTCGCCGGTCGCTGCATTCAAGCAGAGCAGGGAATTGGCGTAGAGGTTATCGCCGTGACGGTTGCCGCCGTAGAAATCGAAGGCCGCCGAGCCAGTGTTAGCGAAGATTAGGCCGCGCGCGGCGTCGAGAGACATGCCGGGCCAGCTGTTGGCGCCGCCGAGACGCTGCCAGGCGTCTTCGGGCCAGGTTTCGTAACCGGGCTCGCCAGGGTGGGGAATCGTGTGGAACTGCCAGCGCAACTGGCCTGTGCGCGCATCGAAGGCGCGGATGTCGCCAGGCGCGGCGGGGAGGCGTTCGCTGACCGTGCTGCCGATGATGAGCAGATCGTTGTAGACGATGCCGGGCGTGTTGAGCGTCACGGAGAGAGATTCCGCCGGACGTCCCAGGCCCTCGCGCAAGTCGATGGATCCGCCGTTGCCGAAGGCTAGGTCTGGTTTACCTGTCTTGGCGTCGAGCGAATAGAAGAGCGAACCTGCCGCGGCGTAGATGCGCGCCTGTTGACCGTCGGTCCAATACATGACGCCTCGGGCGCGGTTGCCGTTGAGCGGCAGTTCAGAAGGCGGGTTAAACGACCAGAGCTCTTCGCCGGTAGCGGCATTGAGGGCGAACATGCGCAGCTTGGGGCTGATCGAATAGAGGACGCCGTCGACGACGATGGGAGTGCTCTGCATCTCAGAGCGTTCGGAGGTGTCGCCGGTGTCGTAGGTCCAAGCGACTTGCAGCTGGGAGACATTCTCAGGCGTGATTTGCGACAAGCGCGAGTAGCGAGTTTGCTCTTGCGTGCCGCCGTAGAAGCTCCACGTGTCGTAGCCGGCGGAAGGCGCGGTGCGGGCTTCGGGCGCAGGCGAGCACGAAAGGCTCGCGAGAGCGAGCGAAGAGATCAGAAGCCAGGTCCGCATAGTGGTGAATGTAGAGTGTAGCGGAACGCTCTTAGGTTGAGGATCGTAGATCTTTGACGACGCGGATGCTGGTGCGCTCGTAGCCGAGGCTCTCGTAGAAGGCATGCGCGTCGAGCCGGCGTGAGTTGCTGGTAATTTCCAGCAGGCCGCAGCCAGCTTGGGTCAGCAAGTTTTCGGCGGCGGCGACGAGGGCGCGGCCGAGTCCTTTTCCGCGGGCCGGCACGTCGATGACCAGGGAAGTGATGCGTCCCACTGGAGCGGGCCGGTGCATCACCACCGTTTGGCAAAGAGTGATGACGCCGAGCAGCGTACCGTCGTCCGCCGCCACCACCAAGGCGATGTTGCCGGATGCGACCCAAGCAGGCCAGCGCTCCGCGAGGGCCTCTGCGGACGTCGGATGGCCGAGCACGGTAAAGAGGCGGGCAAGCTCGGGGATGTCGGATTCAGCGGCATGGCGGACTGAGTGCGGCAATGCAACGGAGTCGAACATGAGCTTGCTTTCTGACCGGGCAGGACGCCATGCGGCGGCTAGATCTGCTCGTGGCAGAAGTTGCAGTCGATGGGCGCGCTATTTTCGACGTGGCAGTTCATGCACCCGGACATCGTCAGGTCCGCGTCGACGAAGACCCGCTCGCGCGTTTGCACTTCACCGTGACACTTCTGGCAGGTCGCGCCGGTCGCCAAGTGGGTGCGATGGCTGAAATAGACGAAGCCGGGAACCTCGTAGACGCGTACCCAATTGATGGAACGGTTCTCGGAAGCGGCCTTGGCCAGTTCTTGGATGTGCGGGCTGTCGGTCTTGATGGCCGAATGGCAGTTCATGCAGATCGAAGTCGCGGGGTAAGTCATCAACTCGCCCGGATCGGGATTGACGTGACACATCTTGCAGTCGAGGCTGAGCGTGCCGGCGTGCTGTTTGTGGCTGAAGGGCAGCGGTTGTATTGGCCCGCGCAACGTCTCCTGCGACGGCGCGAGGCCGGCCAAGGAGAGTATCGCGGTTAGAAGAATTATGGAGCCAACGAACCAACGCTTCACAGATTACCCTTCCTCATCTCCTCGGCCATGTACTCGGAGGCGCGCATGGATAACGACATAATTGTAATCGTTGGATTCTGCGATCCGGCGGTGACAAAGCTGCTGCCGTCGACGACGAAGAGATTTTTGACGTCGTGTGATTGATTGTACTTGTTGAGCACGCTCTTCTTCGGATCGTCGCCCATGCGGCAAGTGCCGACCTCGTGTATGGAGTAGCCGAAGGGGAACCATTTGGGCGACTTGCCCAAGACGCGGAAGCCGGCGTCTTCGCAGACTTCGCCGATCGTCTGGATTGCGTCTTTGGCCATGGCAATTTCATTCTCGCCATAGCTGGCGTCGACGTGCAGCGCGGGTATGCCCCAGGCGTCGACGACATCGTCGGAGATGCGGGCATGGTTCTCGTAGCGCGGCAGGGCTTCGCCCATGAGGGTGAAAGAAAAGCCGGAACCTTGGTGGGCCTCGATGTCTTTTTGCAACTGCTCGCCGTAGGAGGGGAACAGTTTGGCGTCGGGCGTGTTGCCGCTGTTGAAGTCGAGGGCGAAGCCGCGCAGATAGGGCTTGTCGGGCTTGCCGGGAACCAGGTTGGTAGTGCGCGGTATGTATCCGCCGCCTCCCATGAGGCCGCGCGGCGCCAGGCCGTTCATGGCCTCGGGCACGACGGCTTGCACGGAGCGAGTGACGTAGAACTGATCGCAGAGATAGTGTCCGAGCAGGCCGCTGGAGTTGGCGATGCCGGAGTTGAGCAGCAAGCGCGTGCTTTCCAGACACGATGCGCCCAGCACGACGATGCGCCCTTTGGCATGCATGTCGCGGCCGGAGCGCGCATCGACGAAACTGACGCCGCTGGCTAGGCCGGTTTTGGGATCGACGGTGATCTCGCGGGCGACGGCATGGGTGACGATCTTGAGATTGCCGGTGGCAACCGCGGTGGGGAGCAACAAGTTCAGTGAACTAGCTAGACGGCCCTCGCCGGCGGCGCGGCGAATTTTCGTTACCGGGATGTTTCGTTTCGAAGCGGCGGCTTTGAAACGCAGGATGGATTCGCTATAGGGCGACGTGTCTTCGATGAAGACGCCGTCGGGCAACTGCTTGTAGCCTTCGTTGATCCCAGTGACGCGGAAGATCGGCTCGACGCGGTCGTAATAAGGCTTGAGATCGGCATAGCTGATGGGCCAGTTCTCTCCAAAGCCGTCGTGATCCTTGGCTTTGAACTCATAGTCGCTGAGGCGGAACGACATGCGCGCCCAAAAATTCGACTTGCCGCCGACCATGCGCACGCGCACCCAGTTGAAGGGCTTGTCCTTGGGATGGGTGTAAGGGTTCTGCTGTTCGCTGGCCCAACGATTGGAGTTGAACTCGTTGGATTGGAAGATGTGCGGGTTGAGGCCGGGCTTGCCGAAGCCCCGATAGGGGAGATCCCACACGTTGCGGCGTTCGATGCCGTTCTCAAAATCTGGCAGCGGGCCGGCTTCGAGCAGCAAACACTTGGCGCCGTTCTGCGTCAGGGTATAGGCGGCCATGCCGCCCGAGGCTCCAGAGCCCACAATGATGACGTCGTACTGTGCGGCCATGATTTCTTAATCCAACGGGAGCCAATATTGTCCGCTGCCGCCCATGCGACGTCCGGCGCCGCCGGCTGCGGCGAAGGCCTCGGCCCACGGCTGGGTGTTGACGGTGGCGGTACGTACGTCGGCTTTGGCGCGTTGCAGGAACACGGTGAGCGGATCGGTGGAGGGTTCGTACGTCCAAGGTTGGCGCAGAGGCTCGAGCAGTTCGTCGGCTTGGGCATCGGCGATTTCGGCAAAAGGCTTGTCGAAGCGTAGGGCCGCTTGCAAATTCAGAGCATCGAGCCCGTCGATGTAGATCTTCTGATCGGCCTCGGGAGATTCGCTGATCAGGAAGTCGAGAAACGCGGGCGCTCCCACTTCGATGGCGCTGGGCAAACCGTTGTAGGCGGGCATCAACATGCCGCTGAGGCGCGTGAGTGCGGCGAATTGGTTGGCGCTGAAGAAACTGGGAAGCGGGTCGGCGGCTGCGTCGAAGCTGGAGAGCTCAAGCGGCGGCGCGGCGGCTTCGGGCGGCGGCGCTTGCGCTGCCAGCGCTGCCGGCAGCGCCGAAGCGGTGGCCATTGTCTTGATGAAGCGGCGGCGTTTCATGACTTCGGGCATCTTATCATTTCTGTGCGGTTTCTCTCGCTGACGGCGGGATGGTTTGAGACCGACAGCGACTGATATCGCTGACGACTTTCGCGCGCGCTTGGTTGCTCTTAGCATTAGTGAGTTTTCCCAGGGCTGGCAACGTGGAGAGCGTGGGTTAAACTCGCTTTTTGGGAGGACTCTGGTACGTGAAGAGAACGATTTTGTTGGCCGGCGTGCTGCTGGCCTGTTCGGCGAATCTGTTCGCTGACTTTTCCTACGTCGAGAAGACCAATCTGACGGGCGGCTCGATGGCGGGCGCCATGAAGTTCGCGGGTAAGCTCGGGGGCGGCGGCTTCAACAATATGGAGACGCATGTATACCTCAGCGGCGATCAGTTGGCGCGGATCGACGAGCGAACGGGTTCGATTATCAACTTGGCCGATCAAACCATCACGAACATTGACTACAAGCGGGGCGAGTATTCGGTGGTGACGTTTGCGGAGATGCGGCAGGCGATGGAACAGGCTCAAGCGGAAGCGCGGGCCAAGATGGAGAAGCAAAAGAAGAACGACAGGGACGTGCAGATGAAGTTCCGGGTCGATGTCAAAGACCCTGGCCGGAGTGCGGTTGTGAGCGGATTTCAGGCCAAAGAGATGATCTTGTTGATCACCACGGAGCTCGCGGATGAGAAGGGCAACTCGGGGGCGATGAACATGGCCACCAACCTCTGGCTAAGCACCGAGGTCCCTGGATACACGGAAATGCAGAACTTCTACCGGCGGATGAGCGAGAGCCTCGCCTGGAATCCTTCGAGTTCGATGATGGCGGGGATGCAACAAGGCTTCGATATGGGCGAGTCCATGGCCAAGCTGCAGGAACAGACCGCCAAGATGGAAGGCGTTACCGTGAAGCAGATCATGCGCATGGGCGGCAGTTCGGACGGCCTGCAGCAGCTGACGCAACAGGATCAGGAGAAGGTCGCCGCGGCCCAAGAAGAGAAAGGCGGCGGATCCGGCGTGTTGAAGGGCGCGCTGGGCGGCTTCGGCGGCTTCGGCCGTAAAAAGGATCGCGATGCGGAGCCGCAACGGAGCAATGGGCCCTCGACGGCGTCGGACGCCGGCGTGCTGATGGAGATGACCACAATCTACTCCGAATTCTCGAATGCGGATATCTCGGCCGACAAATTCCGACCCGACTCCAGCTTTACCCGAGTGGAGAGCAAGATGCTCAAGCAACTGAGCAGGTAGCGGAACAGTCGCACAAAGTAGCATCCTAGGGGCGCAGGGGACTGCGCCCCCTTTTTTATGGACAACAGACGATACGACGAAGGCGCAAACCCGCTGCGCGTCGCTCAGTTGAGCGATCGCGGGGTGGACATCTGGGGGGCGCACAAGGTTTACATCGGCGAAGAAGTTCCGATCGAGAATTTTGAGCCGGGCGCGGTGCTCTACAACGCGACAATCACAGGCGCGAACACGCGCATCGGTGCAGGATCGCGGATCGGCGCATCAGGCCCGGTGCGCATCGACAATTGCCAAATCGGGCGCGACTGCGAACTGGGAGCGGGCGTCTACGAAGGTTCCACGCTGCTTGACGGAGTCAAGGTGCGCGGGTTCGCGGAATTGAGGCCGGGTACGCTGCTGGAAGAAGAAGCGGAAGCGGCGCACTGCTGTGCGTTCAAGAACACGATCCTGACGGCGGGCGTGGTGGCGGGGTCGATGATCAACTTCTGCGACGCGATGCTCACGGGAGGCACGTCGCGAGCGGACC
>CAZYOX010000051.1:14637-16229 GCA_964649285.1 uncultured Bryobacterales bacterium
CGGTGCATTTTAACTTCGATCCGCGCGGCGACAAGTGGGGCAGTTTATTCGGCGATGTGCGCGGCGTGTTGCTGAAATCGGCGCCGATCTTCTTGGGCGGGCAGTGCGGTCTCGTGGCGCCCTTGCACGTGGACTTTGGCGCAGTGACGGCGGCGGGCTCGATTGTGCGCCGTGATGTTGGGCCGGACTGCGTGAAGTTTGAGACAGCCCAGACAGGCATGTTGGCGGGATTCGATCGCGAGGTTTACCCGAGCCTGCGGCGCAGGTTCTTGAGCACGGCGGATTTGATTGGGGCGCTATGGGCGTTTGATGTCTGGTATGAGAAGGTGCGCTCGGCCTACGCCGACGATCGCTTGAAGCCGTTGTACGAAGCGGCGCGCAAACAGGCGGCCGATCATATTCAAGAAAGAGTGAAGCGGCTGGAGAAAATCATCGCCAAGTTGCCGCGGTCTCTGGAGAAAGCCGACGCGGCGACGCCAAACCAGACGGAACGCCGGGACGTACGCGTCGAGCATCGGACGATTCTTGAGAATCGGCAGGCGATCGTGGATTGTTTGTTGCGGGCTCCGGAGGCAACACCGGCGCCGGAAGAATTCGCGCGTGAGTACGAAACAGCTCGAGCTACGCGGAGCCACGTCGAAGCTGTTCAAACTTTAACGGGTGAATCGGCCAAATCGGCCACTTCTTGGCTAGGGGGGATTGCCGCTCGATATCGAGCAGAGGTGGGACAGATTTTGAACGGGAATTGAACCGGGCGAGGCGGAGCCGTGTCGCTCGCCTCGCCGGTTGATCGCTTAGGCAGCCTTGTTCATCTCGCTGGCGTTGAGATCTTGCTCGTGCTGGCAGTGGATGCACATGGTCGTCCAGGGGAGCGCCGCAAGACGATTCGGGTTGATGGTTCCGCTGCATTCGCGGCAAACGCCGTAGTCGCCTTCATCGAGCGCCTTGATGGCCAACTCGATGGCTCGCTTAGTCTGGAAGTCCGTATTGACGAACTGGACAGCCAAGTCCAGATCAGCACGATTTTGCACTTGATCCATCGGGTCGCCAGCGCGCTCCGCGATTAGGCCGTCGCGACGAGCGACGTTGCCCGTTAGCTCGGAGAGCTTGGCCTCCAGCTGTTCCCGAATCTGTTTCTCCTTACGCTTACTCATTTCCTTTTCCTTCTACTTTGTGCTCTTCGATCTATCAAACAGTCGTTTGAATGGCGGTATTAAACAGATAGTATAGATGCCCTCCACCGTTCAGTGGTTGCATGTTTACAAAAATTTTCTGTGAAGATCCGGTTAAGCCGACGAACTTCTTCTAGGTACCAGTATTTTTTGGCGTTCGCAGGCCAGCCAGTCTACGGGCTTCGAGCAGTACTGCACGCATCATATCGGCTGTAAGTCTTCCCGTTTGAGTGTTTTGCTGGCTGGGATGGTAGCAGCAGAGCAGCGCTGGGAGATCAGCTTGTATACGATAGACGGCGCCGTGGCCAAAGGGATAGGGAGAAAATTTTTCGATGCGGTCCGCATCCTTTAGAACCCTTAGGTAAGTTGCTCCTGATCGGGTTGCATATGTTGAAGGAAGGGTACCTGGGCAGGCGCCTG
>CAZYOX010000052.1:0-16188 GCA_964649285.1 uncultured Bryobacterales bacterium
ATCGTCGCGTTGGACTTAATTCCCAGCTTTTGGGCGATGCGCGCGGTCTCGATCCACTCGTTGCCGTCGATCTTGTGATCGCAAATGATGCGCCGCACGCGTTCGGAGAAGATCTCGGCGCCGCCGCCGGGCAGGGAATCCACGCCCGACTCCTTCATGCGCTTCAGGCATTCTTCGATGGTCAACTTGCCCCGGCGGGCCAGGTAACCGACCTCGACCATCGTGAGCGCCTTGATGTGGACCTTGGGGAAACGTTCCTTTAGCCCGGCGATCATTTGGCAGTACCACTCGAAATCGAGTTCCGGGTGCAAGCCGCCGACGATGTGGAATTCCGAGACCGCCTCGGTGTATCCCTGTCCGGCGCGTTCCCAAACCTCTTCGAGCGACATCTGGTAGGAAGCGGGGTGACGCTTTTGGCGTCCGAAAGCGCAAAGCTTGCAGGCGGCGACGCAGACGTTGGTCGGATTGATGTGACGATTGACGTTGTAGTATGTCGTATCGCCGTGCAAACGCTCACGAACGATGTTCGCGAGGTAACCCAGGGCTAGTAGATCGTGGGAGCGGTACAGCGCGAGGCCGTCATCGAAGCTGAGGCGCTCCTGCGCTGTCACCTTCTCGGCGATCGGTCGGAGCTTCGGGTCGTCGAAATGCGGCATATCGCTCAGTTCCCGGAAGTCATCAGGATATCACGGCCTTTCAGCCTACAGGACTTACCGCAGAAGGTCCTGATCAGGGTAGGGCCGGCTGAAGAAGAGATCCTGGCCGGTCCGCAAGTCGCGTCCGTAGAGCAATTTAACGCCGAACGCTCCGAAGAGGCGAAGTTCCACTTGGACGCCGGCAGCAAGCTGCGTACGCGGATCGCCGAATCGACCGCGGCTATCTCTGATAACGCCGGCATCGAAGAACGGCCCGGCGTGGATCTCGGCCAGGGAAAATTGGGCCACGCGACGAGTCAGGTCCGTGGAGGACAGCCAGAAGCGGTCCCCTACCGGCGCTGAACCCTTGCGGCCGTCAGCGTCATTGCGCAGGCCACGGTAAACCAGCTCGTTATCGCGTTCCACGCCTAAGATATACAGCTCGTCGAAAGGCGCCTTGCCGGGCAGGGCGCCTGCGGACAGCCTCGTCTGGAAGTTCCAGTTCTCGCCGGAAGACCAGCGCAATTGGGCCGCCGCCTCTGTTCGCCCGTAGAGCGTGCCCTGCTCGTCGGCTACGCTGCCCAGGCCAACGCGGGCTTCGGTGGTAACGGCGATCCGTCGCGCAGGGAAGTAGAGCGGGGTCCAGTTGAAGTTGACGTCGGTGCGGGCGCCCCTGGCGTCGGGCATGCGCAGGCCGTCCGGCGTTTCGCCTCGGAAGGATCGGACGCCAATGGCGGCTTCGGCGCCCCAGCGGAAGGAGCCGTTGACGACCGAGTCGAAGCCCGCGCCCGCTTCTAACTTTTCTAGTCGAAAGTTGGGCGAGTTGGGAATGCGCCGAGTCAGATCCCACCGTTCTTGGCGGGCGTCGCCGAATATCCGCCAGCGATAGCGAGCCTCCCCGACGAGGGGGCGCGAATAGACCACGTTGGTGCGTCGCCGGTAAGGGTCCCAACGGGCGATAGCATGCAAACTCGACGCGTTGCCGCCGCCATTGTCATGCTCGAGGAAAACTGTCCTGTACGGCAGGCCGCGCGCGGAGCGGATCAGCGACCGCAACGGAGACCGGAACAACCCGCTGCGTTCGGCGCCCCGCATGCGCAGTTTGTAGCCCTCGCCGCGCGGCTCGGGAACGAGGTCAAAGGCGTAGCTCGAAAAAGCGTCGAGCAGGTTCAGCCTCGCCCGGCTCGTTCTCAGTTCGCTGAGTTGTAGCGTCGAAGCCGGCGAAAAGGCGAGTGCGCGGTCCAGAAGGACCGCGTCGGTGCGCAAGCCGGCCGGCAATTCGACAGAACCGAGGCGCGGCTGATCGAGCCGGTTCCACTGGGCCAGCGCTGCGTCAAGGTTGCCGTCGAGGAGATAGAGCGAGCCGAGGAAGTTGCGGGCGTACTCGTCTTCTGGCGCCAGTTGCAGGGCGTGGCGCAGCAGTTTTCGCGATCTCCGGAAATCCTCAAGGCGATAGAAGACGCCGGCAAGCTCGGTCGGGAATCGCGGATCCTTTGGCTCCAGCGACTGCCCTCGGCGTAGGGTCGAGCTGGCTTCCTCCCAACGGTCGAGTCGGGCAAGGGACATGCCGCGTAGAAACAACGTATCGGCATCGCGAGATTCGTTGCTGGTTGCGGCGACAACCTCGTCGTAGCGGCCTGCCAAGTAGAGTTGTTCGACATTCGCTTGAGCGTAAAGCGCGGCAGCGAATGCAGCGAGGAGGAAGACGAAGCGCACGGCGGGTTAGTTGGCCGAACGGGGGACCGCAAGTAGGGTCCAATTGTCCGTGGCTGCCCACGAGTCGAGGAACTCCTTACGATCGTAGCGGGCCAGCTTCTTGCGGGCGGGGTCGTTGAGCAGCACTGTGTCGGTGTCCGGGTCCAGACCAACTGCCAGGGCATAGTGCAGCGTCCCGCCGCGGGGAGGATCAACACAGACGATCAACGGGCGTCCGGCGGCGAGATGCTTCTCAAGGTCGGCGTATTCGCCGCGAAACACGAACGTCCGCAGGCCGGCGTCTTCGAGCAGATTTTGCAGGGATTGGCCGGTCGTACCTTTCTCTTCTTTGGAGTAAAGCTGTCTGTGCAGAGCCGCTAGTTCCGCTTCGGCGCCCTTGATCGCGAAACCCTTATCCGCCCAATAGCGCAGCAGCATCGCGGCATTGGCAGCGCCGCAAGCGCGGTCGGTCTGCTGCACAAACGGAACGTCGATCCACAGCCCTGCTGAAGCCGCGGCGGAGAGTACCGCCGCGAGCAGCAGCATTGGGGCGAGGAAAAGTCTGCGCACGGCAGCCCTTAGTCAACGATGTTGTTTCTAACGAGAATGACCGCGAGCACAACCGCCAGGATGAGCAGGATAATAAGGCCGCCGACGAGTCCGCCCGAAACGTCCTCGTTCACCTGACGTGACTGGTCAGCCAAGCTTGCCAGCGTTTCGTCGTCGAGCTGCGGGATCGCCTCTTGCACTTCGTTTGCGCTGAAGCCCGCCTTGGCCAGCAGTTGTTGAGCGTCTTCGCGGTCGAGAATGCGTTCGACCTCGCGAATGTCGCTCTGCCGTTGCAACTCGGCGGACGCCAGTTGCAGTTGCAGCTCGGCGGCAGGGATGAGGTGCTCGACCTGGTCAATCTGCTCGGCCGAAAAGCCTTTGAGCGGCGAGAAAAGAAACGCAGCCAGGGTGAGATAGGCGACAGCTTGTCGAAACATAAGACTTAACCTTCCTTTCTTAGGCGGCCAAAATCACCAGGATCAAGACCGCCGTTCCGAGCGCGATTATGATGTAGGTCAACTGTTGGTTGTTGAGCGCTCCCGCTGAGAGAGCGTTCAGCGCGTCCGTGGCGCGGGACGCAAGACCCGCAAGCGCTTCGTCGTCGAGCGACGCCACAGCGCCAACAACTTCATTCGTGTCCATGCCGGCTTTGGCAAACGCTTGCCGCGCGGCCGGAGCTTGGAAAAACTTCGTCAGGGCGGAAACGTTTTGCGATCGTGTTTGCTCTCTTTCAGTTAGCTGTTGACGCACTTCAGCGGCCGGCACCAAGTGCTCAGCGCCGAGCAGCGGCGTTGTGGCGACAGATAGGGAGGCGACCAAAGCGCCGGCGATGATCTTCGTGATTTTCACGTAGGACTCCTTTATGGGCAGTGATGCAGCTGGCGCGGGATTCCGAGCCGCATGGCAATTCCTACTAGTATGACCGCCCACAACACGGGTGTCAGCCTGACGCTTGAGACGTACAACTGTTTCGAGGTGATAAGTCTGCGGGAACAGGTCGACGAGCGTCAGCGAATCGATTTGATAGCCGCCCTGCAGCAACGTCTTCAAGTCGCGAGCCAGGGTCGACGGGTCGCAGGAAACGATGTGTAACTGGGGCGCGGCGATGCGCAGCAATTCGCGAACGACGTCTTCGCCCAGACCGGCGCGCGGCGGATCGGCAACGATGAGATCGACCGATTCGCTAAAGCCGGCCAGAAACTGGTTGACGTTGAGGTGAATCGCTTTGATGTTGAGGCCGGCGCGCTCCGCATTGAACTGTAGGCTGCGCGTTGCGGCGGCGCTGGAATCGACGCCGGCAACGTTCTCGAACCGGCGGGCCAGAGGCAACGTGACGAGACCGACTCCACAGTAGAGATCGAGGGCCGTCGCGCCGCTCCCGCCGTCTATCGCCGCCGCGGCCAGGCGATCGACCAAGAATCGATTGACTTGAAAAAACGACCGGCTGCCGACGCGAAAGACATCGTCCTTGCAGGGATAGTCGATATGAGCGCCGGGCAACAACCCGTCGATATGCTCGGCGGCCCATTCGAAAAACTCTTTGGCCAACGGGCGTTCGGAGGAAACGACGTTGAGTTGCACGTCGGATTCGTTGGTGAAGAACTCGATCTCGCGCAAGAAGTTCGGAAAGCGCCGCTCGCCGGCCATGCCCTTGATCGCCGCATGCACCTGGTTGAGCTTCGGCGAGTTAATCGGGCACGCATCGGTCGGGACAAGCGTGTGTGAGCCTGCTTCGAGAAAGCCCACTTCGACTCGCGGTCCGTTCTTGGCCACGCGTATTTGCGTGCGGTTGCGGTAGCCCCAGGGGTCGGAGGCGATGCGCTCGACGGGCCCGTCCCATTCGATCTTGCCGATGCGAGCGAGCGTTTCGCGCAGGATCGCCTCCTTGTATTCCAGTTGTCGCTCGTAAGGAATGTGCTGATAATTGCAGCCGCCGCATGCTCCGAAAACGGGGCACGGCGGCTCGACCCTTTCAGTCGATTGCTCGGCGAATGCGCTGGGACGGCCGCGAACGAGACGACCCTTCTCTCGCACGACGTCGGCCGTGAGCTTCTCTCCAGGAAGAGTGAAAGGCACGAGGACGGTCCGGCCGTTGGCGCGCGCCAGGCCGTCGCCGCCATACACGAGCTTCTCGATTTCGATATCGATCTGGGACACAGATCTCAGGATATAGACTTATCAGTCGCGAAGGGCGTCGCGGACCTTGCGCAGGGGCCAGGTCAGGGCGCGCCCCAGGCGGACGCTAGGCGAGCGGTTGACCCGTTCGAGATGTTCCCGGAGCTCGCGCTCGGACTCCCACAGGTAGCGAATTTGCTGGTTGCGGCGTTCGAACAAATTGCGCAACTCGGTCACTTGCGCGGAAGTCAGGGTTTCGCCCGCCGCCACCTCCTCGGGAAATGGACGGGGTACATAGTATGTGCCGTGGCCTGGTACAGTCTGCTCGGCCGGTCGTTCTCGCGTATAAAAATAGACCGCGACCGAGCGCCGCGTGATGCCCTTTGCTGAGTCGGGGAGCACGATCCGGGGAAAGCCGTGCCACGAGTCTTCGGTGGTCTCAAAGATGACGGCACGGTTGGCCCGCGGGACGATGGTCTGGGTTTCGTCCTCGCTGGGCGGCAGCCAGGGGTTGCGGTGAAGTTGCAGGCATCCTCCCCAGCCGAGCTCCCAGCGATCGTTTAAGAAGAGGATCAGATTGAGCCGACGATGCCAACTTCCGTTGGTGTGGTAGTTGAAGTCGACGTGCGGGTCGAGTTCCTGGCCAGAAACATTCTCGTGCGTCCCGCCCCCGACGTACTGCGGGTCGTAGAGCAGCTTGGGAATGCCTGTGACTTCACAAAGCCATTGGAGGAACTGCCGGTCTTGCATCAACGCATCGAACTCGACGTAGCCGGGTCCAAGGTGCGGCAGGTCAGCGCGGACGGCTTTACCGCCAACTTCCCCAAACTCGTTCAGCGCGTGCTTCGCCTCAAAAGCCGGGAACTGGTCGACGAGCGACCGGAACAGGCGCGGCTCGAGCAGGCCGTCGATAACCAGATGTCGGAACGGTTGGGCCTCCGTGAACCGGCCGCGAAGCACGCCCGCGTTATCGCGAACCCGGGGGTTGAATGCGCTCAAGCTCACGGCGGTCAGCGGGCCAGCGCTCCGGCATGCAGTTCCGGCAACATGCCGTCGGCATCGTATTCCAGCTCGTGCGGCTCGCCGATGACTTCGATGTCTGGATTTCCGGCGATCTCCGGCAAGAGCGCCTCGCTGATCTCAAATTCGCCCAACTCCATCGTGTTACGGATGCGCACGATCGAGCATTCATAGGGGTCAAGCTTGCCGCACGTCGTGATGATTTTCTCGACGCAGGTGCGGTCGTCGGCAAAATGCGGCGGGCACATCGTGCTCAGCAAAACGGACGACGTGAACGCATTGACCCAAGTCGCCGGAAAGTCGATCTTGTTGTAAAGCCGGTCGGAGATCACGTCGCACATACCGATGCCGGTGGCGTTGCCGCCGCTCTCGGGCGTCAGATCGCGAGTGAAGACCCGTTGGATCTTAACGACGCCAGGCAAGGTGTTGCGGCCGAGCAAACCGCGGTTCATCACCTTGGTATCGCTGCCCGTGCCGGAGATGTTCTTGCCCATCTCGTCGATGATCAGCAGGTCAATCTCCTCGAAGGGCAGCCCTGCCTTCCATGCCTTCGTTCTCTCTAACAGGATTTCTTCCTGCTCCGCCATGCCCGCCGCGCCCAGTGCATGCACCTCTGCCGTGTTGTGATGGGCGTCTTCGAGAATGGCCAGGCCGCCGAGCATGCGTCCGGTATCGAGGACGACTTTACCTACTGAGCGAATGACCTGCTCCATGCCCAGGCGCAGGGCGAAGGAATGGTAGCGCTTGGCGCCTTCCCACTTGCCCAGGCCAATGGCCATCATCTTGTGCACGCCCGACTCCAGCTTGCCCTCGAAACTGGTGTGCCACTTCACGCGGCTCAGCAGCATAACTCCGTCGGATTCATACGCTTGCTTGTCCATCGAGACCGCGATGCCCTCGGGAGTCAAGCCGATCTGCACGACGTCAAGCGAACTAACGACAGGGACGCCCATGGTCGCTTCGCTAATGCCATAGTGCCCAAGCACCTGCGCCTGGCCCTCGGCGCTGGCGCCGCCGTGGCTGCCCATCACCGGGATGATGAACGGCTTACATCCGCGCTCCAGCCAGAAGTCGACCACCGCTTTAGTCATTACCGCGATGTTGCTGATGCCCCGGCTGCCCACGCCGACGGCGATGCGCGCGCCTGGCTTCACGGCAGACGTCCAAGCGGCCCCACGCATGGCATCAAGCGTACCTTGGCGAACGTCAGCAAGACGTCTGACGGGGAACTGTTGACGAACCGGAATCAGCTTCTGAAGACGCATGGGAGTGGTCCGATTATAACTGCCTATGATGCAAGCTTTTCGGGAAGGTTCTAGGAGAAACGGGCTTCGGCGGCCTCACGGGCGACATAGTCTTCAGGGGCGGCGACTTGCTCGTTGATCCATTCGATGACGGCGGCATGGCCGAGGCTTTCCGGATCATTGCTGAGATAGCCGCCGATCACGGCGAGCACGTGGAAACCCTGGCGCAATTGGAAGGTCAATGTACGATCAACTAGTTCCCCGCGAATGATTCGGCGTACGTACTCCTCGGCCGTCATCTCGCCCGCATGGAGATGGTAGTCGCGCAAACGCGCGCCGGCACGGATGCGCAACAGACCTAGCCGTTCCACGAGTTTGCGTCGCGCGGCATAGATCGCTTTGCCGACCCCCATGCCGCGGGTTTCAGGATCAACCATGATCTCCGCACCGTAGTAGGTTCGCCCGGACGGATTGTGGTTGGTGAACATGCCGCCGCCGGTCATGTCACGCCAAGCCACGTCAAACTCATAGTCATCCCAGAGGACGATCAACCCCGCCGCCATGCCCAGCAAACGGCCTGTCGAAACCTCTTCGGCGGTGAACTGGCCTTCGGGGAAAATCTCGATGTGCGAGGCGAGTTGCTTAGGCCCCCAGGGCGGAACCGTGGGATAAACGCGACGGCACAGATCCTGAATCGCATCGAAATCGTCAGGAGTCGTTTGCCGCACGCGGACAAGGAGGCTGCGCTTCATAAAGACAGGATTTCGAGACTATCGGCGAGTTGTTGCGAGCGTGCGCTATCGACGAGGGGGAGTACCGTGCCGGTTGTCCGGGCGTCGAGGATCGTGCGCAGGTTCACGTCGCCGATGACCATCATTTCCTGGTTAACATTGCCTTCCGCCAAGATTCCGTCTCGCGAAAAAGCGAAGTCGCTGGGAGTCAGAATGGAAGCGGCGCCGTAATTCATGGCGACAGCGGGAACAGCGGGCAACGAGCCGACCGTGCAGGCGTGTACCACGTACATTTGATTCTCGATGGCGCGGGCCTGCGCGCAGTATCGCACGCGAAGGTAACCTTGGCGGTCATCGGTGCAACTCGGCACAAGTAGGATATGGCAGCCCGCGCGAGCGGCGGCGCGGACCACTTCCGGGAACTCGCAGTCATAACAGATGGTGATGGCGACGAGACCGAACCCGGTTTTGAACACCCGCAGTTTCGAGCGAGGAGAAACGATCCATTCTTCTTTCTCAAAGCGCGTCATATGCAGCTTGCCTTGCGCGCCCACCTCGCCCGTCGGCGAGAAGAAGTGGCACTCGTTGTAAACTGTGTCGCCGTCTTCGTCCAGCACCGGAACCGTGCCTCCGGCAATGTGAATCTTGTAGCGAATCGCCAGCTCGCGCAGCAGTTCGAGCACGCGCGGCGCTTGCTGCGCCAGATGGCGCACCTGGTCGCGCATGGGCGACTTGGTGTTGTTGAGCGTCAGCAACTGTGCGCTGAAATATTCGGGGAACACGACAAGACCGCAGCGATAGTCTTCGGCGGTCTCGACCAAGGCCTCCACTTGGTCGCGGAACTGGGTGAACGTCTGGACCGGGCGCATGTAGTACTGGAGAGCGGCGATTCGCAGGTGATTCGGCAACGCAGGCATGCTGTCCCAATTGTCGCGCACCAGTCCTGTCGCCTCTCGGCGTTTCTAGGGCGAAGCGGACCGCCTTCCGATGCCCGCCAAGGTCAGCAGGGGCACGATAGCCAGCAGCGCTCCAGCGATGCCGAAGGCGCACGGTTCGAACCACAAGGCCCAGGGATCGTTGACGCGCACGTTTTCCGGCTGCTCCGCATCATAGAGCAAATTCACGCTATCGCCGGGGGAGAGATTAAGGCCCGGCAACGTCACGCGCACCGGCGCGCCTTGAATCGTCGTAAAACCGGCTACCGGATTGCTGCGAGAGAAATCCGCGCCCGCCGGCTCAAGCGCGACGATCTCGGCGCGAGTAGGCCAAGCGTCGTCGAGAAATCGAATTCGCGCTTGGTAATCTCGCCAGGCGACAATCAATAACCCCGTGCCCAGCAGACAGGAGCCGGCGACAGCAGCGACAGCCAGCACTCTCGACCAGGAGCCCGGGATCATCAGCAGATTGTAGGACTTCGGCGTCAAATCCGCCGCACGTTGCGCCCGCGGCTCCAAAGCCGAATCCCGCCTCCGGTCAAGCGCCGCGCGCCCTGCGGCTGTACGCGGGTCGGCGTAGTCGCTCTGCTACTCTTCTGTGTAAGAGAAGCTTTGCGCGCCCCCATGCGGCAAAGCGCGGAAGCCTGACTATCCGAGTATCTCTCCGATGGAATCGAACGCAACAACGTGGAGCTATAGAAGGATAGGCGAATTGTTGAACCCCGTCCTTAGCGCACCGGCCCGGTTCATCGCCCATGGCCGGAAGTCGTCGATAAGCTGGATTTGCTTGGCGCTGGCGGTAACTTGGGGCGGTCTCGCTTCCGAACCGCTCCACGCACAGGTGGCGTCAGCCGCGAACCAGGAGTACCTCACGCCGGAAGGTCGCCGGAATGCGGCCTTCGAGATGACGCATCCGAATCGATCGCGGCTCGAAGAGTCCGATCGCTTAGTCAAATCGTTTGGCCTCAAGCCTGGGGACGTGGTCGCGGATGTGGGTTCGGGAGTGGGCTTTCTGTTGCCGCTTATCTCGAATGCCGTCGGCCCGACCGGCCGGATCGTCGCGGAAGACATTCAGCCCGATTTCGTCGGCGAAATCGAAAAAAAGATCAAGGCCAACGGCTGGGCGAATGTAACAGCCGTGTTGGGGACCCCGACCGATCCGCGCCTGCCGGACAACAGCCTAGACGCCGCTCTGCTCGTCGACGTGTACCACCACCTCGACTACCCCGGTGAAGTCATTCAACGACTTCGTCATGCGATTAAGCCCGGCGGTCGATTGATCGTTGCTGACTTCTACAACAGCCGGCCACACCCGCGCGCTACGCCGCAAGTACTGAAGCAGCACATACGAGCGGACCGCGAGCAGGTCGCCGGTGAAATTACTACGGAAGGATTCCGCCTGTTGAAGCAGTTCGATCATCTGCCGCACGAGTATGTACTTGTTTTTGAGAAATAGCCGCTCTAGCGCCGTTCGCTTTGTGACGTTATCCGCTTACGGAACCTATTGTCGGCTGGCATTAAGAGAATCCTTGGCTTAAACTATTATCGAGCTCAAGAGTTGGGGCTTTGAGCGAGTCCGTGCAGGCCTAGAGGTTGAGGAGCCATCAAATCATGAGGTTAGCTACTATTTCGAATCGGAAGAGGTTCGTCTTGTCCCTGTTTTCTCAGGCGACGAAGCACAGCCAAATCATTTTCTTGTCGCTAGTCTTGATGCTCTCGTTGCCGCTGCAGGCTCAAGTGGCCAGCGGAACGATTAGCGTGAACGTGACGGACAGCACGGAAGCGTCAATTCCCGACGCAAGCGTGACCGTCACAAATAACGATACGGGATTGACCCGCACCGGATCGACTGACGTGCAGGGCGCGGTACGCTTCCCGGCCCTGCCTGTGGGCGAATACTCCGTTACTGTCGAATCCACAGGTTTCAAGCAGCTGACCATAGGCAGCGTGGTGCTTCAAGTGAACCAGACTGCTGTGTTGCCGGTTGTCTTGGAGCTAGGCCAGATCACTGAGGTGGTGGAGGTGACTTCTGTTACGCCGCTGCTTGAGGCAGAAACCTCGGACCTCGGGCAAGTAATTGAAAACCAAAAGATTGTTGATCTCCCGCTGAACGGTCGCAATCCGTTCGCCCTGGGGCTATTGGCCGGCAATACGCTGCCGGTCTATGGTATGAGCACCAATCAAGTATTCGTCGGCGGCGGCGGGCGTTTCTCCCAGAACGACATCCTTCTCGATGGCGCGGACAACAACACTATCGTGACCAACAACAACATCGGGCGTTCTGGTATTGCCGTGACCCCCTCTGTTGATGCCGTCGGTGAGTTTAAAGTCATGACCAACTCGTTCTCCGCCGAATTCGGCCGGTCGGCTGGAAGCGTCGTCAGCGCCACGATCAAGTCTGGCAGCAACGAGTTCCACGGGACGGCTTTTGAGTTCTTTCGGAACGATAAACTCGACGCCAACAATTTCATTTCAAACTCCGCCGGAGCGGCCAGGGGCAAGTTCCGGCAGAACCAGTACGGCGGCTCGCTCGGTGGGCCCGTGATCCGCGACAAGACGTTTTTCTTCGTTAGCTATCAGGCGACGCGCCAACGAACGGAGGCGGGCTCCACAATCCGTTCAGTTCCCACTGCTGCGATCCGTGCGGGAGACCTCTCCGCACTGGGCACGCCCATCTTCGACCCCTACAGCCGGAGGATTGGTCCGGAGGGAGCTGTGATCAGCACGCTGCTGCCGAACGCCCAAGTTCCCGAGTCTCGGATGGATCCAGCGTCGGTTGCGACGATGAATCTTATTCCTTTGCCTAATTTCGGCGAGCCCGGTGCGCTTGCCCGCAACTACTTTACTGCGGTACCGGCCGAGCAGGATACGGATCAGCTCGATATCCGCGGCGACCAGCAGCTAGGGGCGAATAATAGCCTTTTTGTCCGTTGGTCGATTCAGGATCGAGACGAGCCGGAAGGGGGCGATTATCCTGGGTTTATTGGTGATCCGACCACTCGCGCCAACCGTTCGCGGCAGGGCATTATCTCCGACACCCACGTGTTCAGTCCCACGATCGTCCACGAATTCCGATTCGCCTATTCCCGCAACGAGAGCGGTAGTATCCCCGACTTGCTTGCCGAGGGCCTGAACTTCGCGCAGCAAAACGGCATCGCACTGTTCCCGTTCCCTCAGCCGGCTTTCCCGGGCATCAACTTCCGTCAGACCAGCTCTTCCGGCGCGAACATCGGGGCTGAGGAATTCAATTCGTGGGGCGGCGGCTCTGCTTCCAATAACATAGAAAATCGCTTTCAGTGGGCCAATTCGCTGAGCATTGTAAAGAACTCGCACAACATTAAGCTCGGCGGCGACGTGCGACGGCTGCGCTACGACTACCTACGCGGCGGCGCCGGGGACGTGGTGTTCGGCTCTGTTTATACGACGAGTTCCGACACGCCGGGTTCGGGCTCTCCATTCGCCGATTTCCTCTATGGTTTCCCCGTGCACCGCGAAGGAGCCCAGATGCTCGATTGGGGGCGGCAGCGTGATCTCTATGTCGGAACCTTCGTGCAAGACGACTGGAAGGTCAATTCGCGGCTTACTTTGAACCTGGGTCTCCGCTACGAGCTCTTCACTCAACCGGTCGACGCCCGCGATCTAGGCTCCTTGTTCGACGTGGATACGCTGACTTTCGCGCTGCCTGGCCAGGGCGGCTACTCGCGCGCCATTGTGGACGGTGACCACAACAACTGGGCGCCGCGCGCTGGTTTCGCTTACACCTTGTCCCCGAAATGGGTCATCCGAGGCGGCTATGGCATCTTTTTCGGCAACCGTGACCAAAACCAGCAGATTACCGCTTTCGGCGAAAACAACCCCAATACGCCCGCAGTCATTTCGCCGCTGATTACGGCCAGCGAGACTGTGGCGCCTCCTATTACCATCGGCAGTCCCATTGAGGTGAGTGCCAGTCCGGCCTCTTTAGATGGGTTCACTCCCGAGAATCCTCTATCCAGAACTGTGCGTACGCAGGGATTCCACGATGCCCGTTTCCCGATGGTGCACCAGGCGAACTTCAGTGTTCAGTTTCAGCCCATTGAATCCTGGTTGATCGCGGCTTCCTACAGTGGAACGTACGGTCGAGACCTCTCCAGCAACTTCATCAATATCAACCAGGTTCCTTGGGAGTACGCGCTGGACGGACGGAATACTCAAGAATTCCGGCCTGTCAATCAGGTTAACGGAGTTGTCATACCGATCTTTTCCAAGGCTACGAACAACTACAATGCGTTCAACCTTCGTGTAGAAAAGCGCTTTTCCCACGGACTTAGCTTCCTGGCGAACTACTCGATTCAAAAGAACATTGAGACGCTCGGCTCTGGCCCGTGTTCTTATACCCAAGCCGGTACGAGCATTGCATTGGATACTTATCACCTCGAGCGCGAGAAAACCGTGTCTCCCATCGATGTGCCCCGTATCTTCGTATTTAGCGGCGGTTACGAAATTCCGTCACTCAATCCGAACAATAAGGTCCTCAACGCCATCACTGGCGGCTGGCAAGTGAACGGAATTTTCAACGCGCGCAGCGGATTCCCCACGGATATTCGCACCAACCTTTTACCGCCCGTCTTCAACACGTTCAATATGCCTGATCGAGTGCTCGGCGAGCCGCTTCTGGTCGATAACGCTGGTCCTGACCAATACTTCAATCCAGCCGCCTTCAGAAATCCAGGAACGGTCTTGAGCAACGCTGGCGTGCCTCTCCAGACGTTTGGTAACTTCGGTCGCCGTGTGGCCCGAGGCCCTGGCTCCGTGAACCTGGACTTCTCCTTGTTCAAGGACATTGCCGTTACGGAGCGCTATCGCCTGCAGTTTAGGACCGAAGCGTTCAACCTAACCAATACGCCGACGTTTAATCTGCCGTCGCCGACAAATCAAACGCTAACCTGTCGCGGTACGCCAGGATCAGCTTGCAACTCCAATAACGCGCAGTTCGGAAAGCTTTCGGGCTCTCAGTCTGTCGGGCGTCAGATCCAGTTCGGACTGAAGCTCCTCTTTTAGAGACCAGGAGGTTCATGATGCGAAAGGCCAAAATCGCTGCCATCACCGGGATTCTTGTGCTCGTCACCGGACTCTCGGTGGTCGCGCAGTCCGAAGACCTTGTTTATCCCTACGGAGCGGTCTACTTCCGAAAGTCCAACCCGCCCGAGGCTGATTGGGAGCGCGACCACCAGACCGCGGCTAAACTTGGCCACAATGCGTTTCAACATCGGTTCATCTGGTCCGCGATTGAGGTGGCGCCCGGTAAGTATGATTGGTCGGACTACGATCGGATGATGGATCTCGCGGCCGAGAACAACATTAAAGTTGTCATCCGCGAGATCTCCAACGCCGCCCCAGAATGGATGTACGACCGCTTCCCTCATGCGAGGGAAATAGGTCGAGACGGCGAGGAAGGTTTTCCCGCAGTGGAAAGCAGCACGGCGACCAGTGCGGTCGACATGTGCTTCGATCACGAGGAAGTGCTCGCCGCAGCCGAGCGCTTTCAGACTGCCCTCGTCGAGCGCTACCGCAATCATCCAGCCACCATGGGCTACAACCTGTGGAACGAGTACCACACGCCTGAATGCTATTGCCCGGCCACTGAGGCGAAGTTCCGTGAGTGGCTGCAAGCCAAGTACAAGACGCTAGAGGCAATGGGCGAGGTATGGCATCGCTATAGCCTCGCCCAGTGGGACTACGTTCACGCCCCGCGCCGGTTCGGCGGCTATCCGGCCGAGATGGACTGGCTGCAGTTCCGCAAAGACCACATGCTGGAACTCTTTCACCGACGTGCGGAGCTGTTTCGCCGTCTAGATCCGAACCATCCGATTTCGGCGCACGGAGGCCGCGGAGGCATGGAGTTCACGACGGCCACGCGAGACGACTGGCGCCCGGTCCCCGACGTCGATATTACCGGCTACACCTGGGTCGCTTCGCGAACGGGTAATGAACTCTGGAAGCAGTTCGAAGTCGTCGACTACACCCGCGCTACGGCAAAAGGCAAGCCGTTCTGGCACGCCGAAGCGCAGTCCGGGCCGCTCTGGATGCAGCCGCAGGTCACCGGCCGACCACGGGATGACGGTCGTATCTCTTATCCCAAAGATGTACGCGTTTGGAACTTGGTCTCGATGGCCCTCGGCACGACCGGCATCTTTGATACGCGCTGGCGATCGTTGCTGGACGGCCCACTGTTTGGCGCATTCGGCGGCTTAGGGATGGACGGATCCGTTACGCCGCAAGCGGAGATGGGAGCCAAAGTGGCGCGTTGGGCGAATGCCCATCCGGAGATTTGGAAGTCCCGTCCCGTGAAGGGCGATATCGGCATCGTCTTTGTGCCCGAATCTCAAGAATTTGACCAGGTCCAGCGTGGTCGTCCGGAGTATTACTCGGCCTCCATTCGAGGGGCGTACCAAGCCTTTTTTGATTCCAACATCCAGGCCGACTTCGTCCGCATTGACGATATCGCCGAGTATCCGCTCGTCTATCTGCCGTATCCAATCATGCTGAACAAATCCAGCGCCGACAAGCTCCGCGAATACGTTCAGAATGGCGGACAACTGATCAGTGAGGGAACCCCGGCGTACTGGGGAGAAGGCGCAACCGTCGGCACGGTTCAGCCCAACATGGGCCTCGATACGCTGTTCGGCGCTCGCGAGAGCTACGTGGAGTTCACTCCTGACCTTCTGGAGGATCTCAAGCTTACGGTCCGAGGGAAGGAGATTGGCGGCCAATACTTTTTGCAGGAGTATTCGTTAGCTGGCGGCAAGACAGCGGGTCGATACGGAAACGGTCACATCGCCGCGGTCGAGAATACACTCGGCTCAGGCAAGACCCTCTTAATCGGCACGTTCCCCGGCGCGAGCTACTTCCGCCATCAGGGTCCATCCACGAGGGAGTTCTTCGCTGACCTGTTGGCGTGGGGCGGCGTGGAACAACGCGTTCGTTCCAACGACCGAGAGGTAAAGGCTCGCCTTCAAGAAGGCGAGGGCGGTACCTACGTGTGGATCGTCAACCCAACGAAACGTTCCCGCGACGTGCAAATATCCCTGCCTTCCAACTATACGCAGGCAGTGGAGCTCTGGCAGGAGTCCAGCAACCCCATGCTTGACGGGAACACGCTTTCGACGACGGTCGAAGATCAAAACGTCGCCGTAATCCGGTTGGAATAGCCTATCTGGGGCCGTAGTCGGCGGCGGGGCGAAGCCGCTTCGCCCCGCCGCTGGCTCGCGGCACATCTGACGCT
>CAZYOX010000053.1:0-16131 GCA_964649285.1 uncultured Bryobacterales bacterium
TGGGAATTGGAAGAGCGTCGCTATAGAAAGTTCGCGGCTCAGCTTCGTCTCCAACGCGGCGCCGATCTCCTCAAGCATCAGAGAATCCCCTCCGAGATCGAAGAAGTTCGCCGTCACGCCCACCTGATCCAAGCCCATTGCCCTCCGCCATATCGAAGCGATCTCTTCCTCAAGACCCGGCGAGGGGGGGACGAAATCGAGGTCGAGGCGATCGGGCACGGAGGCGCCTTGCGAACGGCTAGCCGCCGTGATCCCTCCGCGCGCACTCTCTTCGTCCGCTTGAGGCCTTTCGGCAGCCGCCACAAACAGCGGTCTGAGGATGCTGTGGTCAGGGTGCAGCAGCATGCTCTTCCACGAGCTGACCATCCGCCGGTAGACCTCTTCGGCCAGATATCCGCTGCGAACCAACTGGGCGGGAATACCCGCACCTTCCGCGCGGAGGAACGCTTCGTCGCCGACGATTGCGCTATGGGCGGTTTCGATCTCGAAACCGACTACGTCCAGACCGGCCTCGCTCAGCAGAATGGGAAGCCTTCTGCCTATACAAGGATCCCCGCCGTCCGCACGCCTGGAGGCGCAATACGCGGCATAGAGATCATCCAATTCGGCAACAGGCGGCCAAGTACGAAGGTGAAAGTCAAAATCATTAGAAATAATGACAAGACGACCTCCGGGACGCAGCAATTTAGATAATTGTTGTATTGCAAACAATGGATCTGGAACATGTTCCAGCACGAGTCTCGTAAGGATAAAGTCGAAACTTTTTTCCTCTAGACCAGAATTTTCAGCCGAACCCTGAACTATTCGAACGTCCGTCGCACCGCTAGCGAGAAACCGCTTGCGCGCATATTCGACAAGCACGCCGTCTATTTCGACGCCGGTGCATGACAGATTCGCGTAATTATCCCGGAGCAGTTCGATCAAACGGCCCGGTCCGCAGCCGCAGTCCAGCACATTCATGCCGTCTCGCAAGCCTAAGCGCCGAATAACGGCGCTTTCCACGGGCCAGAAGAGATCGACTTGGGCATCGAGCCTGCGGATCTCCGCATCTAAACTAATAGCAAAGGATTCGACGTGATACGAGCTTTGGTGAGCCACGTTTTAAATACGGCAGCCATGCAGCCCAGGGACTGGGCGCTTAACTGTCCGTCCCCCCTGAAGCTAGAGTAAGTTGCGGCGCGGAGCCTACAGGCTCCAACGACAGCCTGCCTTTTCTCTAACCAGTTTCCCGAGTTTAAGAGAGGGTGTCGTAGAAAGTAAAGGTCTAGTTAAAGTAGGTACTCTGGCTACAGTACTACTTCTCCAGTACCATTTGCCCTGTGTCCATCTACTTAGGAAAGGACGTTCCGATCAGCGTTTTTCTTGAATCATTGTCAAGGGGAGATGTCTTATTCGAGTTGCGGTCGGTTGCTGATGCTTAGCTGGGCGAGGACCGCTGCAGTTGGGCAGCGGCCCCCGCCTCCGAGCTAGCGGATTGAGGAGGTACCGGTATACGGTCCAATCGGTCCGCTGTACCCGGTGCTCTTGACCGCTGTTACGACAAACCGAACGACTCCCTTCGTCTTGGAAGGCAGTACCACGGAGTGCCGGGCGGCTCCGCTTCGGCCGGTGTTCATGGAAACGGCCGGGCCGTAGGGGACGTCGTTGATGGTCCACTGCCCCGTCAGGGTTGCGCCAGAGACAGGGGATTCGCCGGAAGCGTCTGTGAGTACAACCTCGGCCCGTCCCGCTATTCTTCTGCCGCTCTTCCAGGTCCTAACGCGAATCGATTTGACGACTGGTCGAGAGGCGGCAGCCAGAGCCCGCGTCGTGGTGGTCACGGTGTTGCTCTCGGCAGACTCGCTGCCGCTCGCGCCGACGGCCTTGACGACGAAGGAATAGCGCGTGCCTGGCGTAAGGCCGTCCACGCGGAGTTGTGTAGCAGTGGTCACGCCGGTTGCGGCGCCGTTGCGATAGACGCGATACGAAGAAACGGGGGCGCCTCCGGCGGGGGCGTTCCACGCCAATGTGACGTTGGTGGTTCCGCTTGAGATAATCCTCAAGTTGGAAGGAGTTCCGAGGGTTGCCGCAGCCTGGGTACGGGCCGAGAGCACGTTGCTCGGAGCCGATTCGAGCCCATCGGATGCTACCGCCGTCACGTGGAAGTTATAAGCCGTGTCGGCAGCCAAACCGGTCGCCGTGTACGACGGGGAAGAGGAGGAGCCAGTCGCGACTCCATTCCGATATACCCGATAGGAAGAAACAGGGGCGCTTCCGGTCGGAGCGTTCCACGCCAACACCACGTTGTTCGTTGCCGTGGAAACTGCCCTCAAGTTTGAGGGAGCGCCGAGGGCCGCAGACTGGGTGCGTGCCGAGAGGACGTTGCTCGACGCCGATTCCCGCCCGTCCGATCCCACCGCCGTCACGTGGAAGCTATAAGCGGTATTGGCCGCCAAACCGGTCGCTGTGTACGACGGGGTTGAAGATGTGCCTGTTGCGGCGCCGTTGCGATAGACCCTGTACGAAGACACGGCGCTTCCAGTCGGGGCGTTCCATGCCAAGGAGATGCTGTTCGTTGCGGCTGACACAAGCCGCAGGTTCGAGGGAGCTCCGAGGACCGCAGACTGGGTACGGGCCGAGAGCACATTGCTCGACGCCGATTCGCTGCCGTCAGACGCCAGCGCCGTCACGTGGAAGGTATAAGCCGTGTTGGCAACTAAACCGGTCGCCGTGAACGACGGCGTAGAAGATGTGCCGATTGCGACTCCGTTGCGATAGATACGGAATTGCGCGGGATTTTCGCTGTCGAAGTCCCACGCGAGTTTAATCGACGTGGTCGTCGCCTCGACGAGGTGGAGATCGCTAGGCTGCGCCGGCGCTGGGTTCTCCGTGCTCTGGTAGCGAACCGTCAGTTTCGGCCTTTGTGTCGCGGTCGTTCCTTCGCTTGAGACGAACCGAGTCGCTCCAGAAGCTCCGCCGAGGACTGCCAGCAGGCCGTGGTTGGGGGATGAGCCGTCGACCCACGCTTGCAACAGAGACACTCCCGCCTGGTTCAATCGGATTTTCAGGGGGCCGGTTCCGACGATGACGCCGAGTCCGGCCGGGCTCGCGGCGCGGTCGCCGGCGCCCGCCGCGCCAGCCGTGCCCCACGATTCCGCGGCGCTGGCTTTCGTCCAGTTCGTCGCCGCTTCCTCCCAATTGCGTAACAGGCCGAACGTCTCGACGCGTCCTGCGGTTCCTTCGGTCACTTGGACCTCGATCTCCGCGCTAACGACTTGGGCTCCCGCGGGGATCTTGGCCAGATCCCACGACAGCAGGCCGACCGAGCCGCTCGATCCCGTGCGTAACTGAATCGTAGGCTGATTGCCGAAGTTCTGAGCGGGCTGAGCGCCCGACAACTCCGCATCGGCATCGTCCGCTGAGCTGGACGTGGCCTGGAAAACCATCTCGTCAGCCGCGATGTAGTCGAATTTGAACGAATAGTTTGCGGCGAAGGGGTTTCCGCTCAGATCTCGAACACCCTTCGGGGATAAGAGATAGGTTTTGCCCGTCACGAGATTCTTCGTTTCAAGTCGGACACGCGCCGCTCCCAGCATCGTGGCCGAGACTACCTGTGCCTCTCCGTCCAACGCGTAGCTGCCGGCAGAGGCGGCCGAAGCCGCTGAGACCGCTTCGGAGAAGTCCACCTCTACCGCGGTTCCCGAGCCGTTGGGCTGCACAAAGTTGATCGTCGGAGGCGTCGAGTCGAGCGCGGAAACCTCATCGTGCCCAATGTCGGGCGAGCTGTCCCGGACATCGCCTTCGAAGTCGGTGACAGGAGAATAAGCGGCGAGCGCAGCCGATCGTGCGGGAGAGGTCGATCCGAGCCGGAAGACGAATTCCGAACTTGAGACGAATCCTGGATTCGCTTCCAACCCCGATGCCTCACGTCCTGTACCTGATCGGACTGCCTGGATGCTGGTGTAGTAGCGACTGCTCTTCGAGCCGCTATCCCAGATCAACGCGCTGTTTGATTGGTCATATAGATTCCCGTCGACAACCGCTGCTTCGCCGATTAGCTGGGAGGTCCAGATGCCTGCTGTTCGGTTACGCACGAAGATGTTGTTGGCGATGATGTGTCCTCGATCCTCGGGTTTGGCGAAGCGTATTCCGGCTCCGTTTTGCGCATGAGTGGAGCCGTAGCCGTTCTCGATCAGCGAGTTGTGTACAAACTTGGAGTAGCCGGTACGGGTGGTGGTGATGCCCGATCCAGAGTTGCGGTAAGCAACATTGTTCTGCAGCGTGACGCCTGTGGCGCCCATCAGGTCGAGGATGAAGCCGTTTCCGTCTAGCTGTGTCGGGTCTACGTGGTAGGCTGCTATGTTTCCGTCCGCGACGTTCCCGACGCCTGCCGTGTGGTAGTTGATCGCTGAGCTGCCCGGATTCTCCATCGTTTCCGTGTAATAACCGCCGTAGTACGCTTTGTTGCCCTTCACTAGAGTGTGATGAGACCCGGATTTCACGGATATGTGAGCGGTCCCCTGGTACTCGAAGTCGTTGTCCACGATGCGAACATCAGCCGCTTCTTCGCGGACGTCTACGCCATCCATCAGGTTCTGATAGAAGCGATTGCCGATGATGTCGCTGTCGGACAAGCTTGGGTTTGCGCGCCAAGTGAATAGGCCGGTGCGATTGTGATGCACCCGGTTGCCTTCCACGCGGATTCGGGCCGAACGCTCACGCGGCTGGATGCCCAGCGTGAAGTAGGAGATCTCATTCCCGCGAATCACCACGTCGGTCGACGCCGCAACGTCAATTCCGATGCTCCACGAGTTCTCCCACTGGTCCACCATGCGCATGTAAGTCGCGTACTTAGTTCGCACCTTACTTAGCCGGCTAGACCAACTTTCGTCCGGATCGATCTGAATGCTAGGGTTGTCGACCACGGTGGCCGGCATGTCGCGCCATGTCGAGGGAAGCGTGAAGTTCCTGTTCTGGACGACAAAGCCCTCGACGACAATCCAACTTGTACCCTTAATGGCGAATCCCTGGACGGTCGGCCTGTTGCCGCTGGCGGCCCGGAACTGGATGGGGGAACCCGAACTGCCGCCCCTCGAAATCTGCAAAGTCCCTTCCGAGCGGTAGTCGCCGGAATAGACGTAAACCACGTCGCCCGCACGGGCAGCGTCAATCGCGTGCCGAATGGTCTTCCAGGGACCGTTCTGGCCGCTAACGCTCGCACTGAGCCCGTTGTTCGAATCCGAGGCGCCGGCCGCCCCAGAGGCCACGTGATAGTTGGCCGCAAAAAGTTGCTGCCCCAGAAGGGCTGCGGCGAAAAGCGTGAGAATGATGCGGGATCTACACATGAATCTGCGCTCCTTAATCGAATAAATGCCTTGGAGAGGGCGCTTACCAGGGCTTATTGGACCGAAAGTACCATAGCTACTAGGACCCTTCTAGTAGGTGTAAACCATCTTTTTCCTAGCTTTAAATAAGAATTACTTATGATGCTAGAAAGGGGCTTTCGGAGAGCAACAGGAGGTCCAGGATGGTCGCGATCGGATTTTTTACCCTGAAGCTCAGGCTCGGGCGAGCCGAGCCGATGGCGCCCGAGGTGGAAGCTCTGACGATCTAACAGATTGGCCGCCGGCTGCTTGGCGGCAGGGCGCCAGGCCGAACGAACAGGGTTTCCCTCCTTTTCCCTGTCCTCCCGGCGGCCATGTTTTCGCCCTACAGCGACAACGCGGCGCAAGAACGGGACGATCCGACAACGGATGGGGTCCTACTTCTGAAGTGGGGCAACCTTCAGGCCGCGCTCGCGCTGCACTTCGCTTGGTTCAGCTTGTGCCGAGCTCACAAGAGCTTGCGGGTGAACGCCTGCGATGGAGGCGGGAATCAGCGACCATGTATGGACCGTAGGCCTTGTCGCGCAAGAACCGCACTTTCGCCACCGGCGCTTGGAAATCTGGCTAGATGGTGGTAAATTACTACCCTGTTTTGGGGCTGATGAAAAGAGACCAACGGAAACCGGTACGAAATGGACACCGGAAAGAAGATCGCTTTCGGGGCCTTCGGCGCCATAGGGTGCGTTGGCCTGATAGCGGTCCCTTTAGTGATCCTGATCGGCATAGCAGTGTACCAGGTCGCAACTGAATCTCCAGAGGCAAAGGCGGCTCGAATAGAACAGCGGCAGGCAGAGAAGCGCGCGCTGACGTCGATGATGTTGCTCAAGGGAATGGTCGAAGCGCCGTTCGGTCGTGGAAACGCGACGTCCGTTGCCGAGATGGTGCACTGGCTTCAGTTACTGGCGCCACGCATGAAGACCGGTGTCCAACAGGTGGGCCATTGAAGCTGGCGGTCCTGCTGGACAGCACCACAACTCAGCCCGACCTCGTCGTGCGACAGATGCTTCGTGCGATGGCAACACGTGAACAGGAAAGTGCGATCGTTGTGCAGCGCATTCCCGGGGGCGCCATTGGCGGTATTGGTCGCCCGGGAGAAGTACGCGACCGTTTGCCCATCACACAGGACGATGCCGGGAATGTTGCACTCTGCGGCGGGCTTCCGCTGTTGCTCGACGGAAATTCGGCTCCCACCGACGCTTTGCTCGACAACGCCGAAGCGTGCGAAGGTTGGAGCGGCGCGTTCATCGCAATCCGGCTCGATGCCGCGGCAGAATGCCTTGCTGTCACCAGCGATGTCTTGGGCATGCAGCCGTTTTACGAGTGCAAGGCAGGCCGTCGTTTCGCATTCGCATCGGAAGTGAAGGGTGTGCTCGCAGCTGTCGATGGTTACCAGCCAAGCGTGCAGGGCTGGAGTGGCCTGCTGCTTTTCGGCCATCCGCTCGGGGACAACACAGTCGCTCGCGATGTGCGGAGGTTTCCGAATGCGACAGTTGCGACCTTCCACCTGCGCCAGGGTACAGATGTAACCTGCGCGCGCCGCAGCTACTGGCGGTTTCCCGAACCACCGAGGAAATGGACGTCGCTGGCTGAATCCACCGAAACGTTGCTTCCCCTGCTTCGGCGCGAAACACGCGTTGCATGTGCCGGGTTTCCGCAGAGCACCATACTGCTGAGCGGCGGTTTTGATTCGCGCCTGATGCTGGCACTGGCCGCAAACGAAGACGTGTCGCTCCGACTCCTCGTGCTGAAACATCCGGACGAGTTGGCAGACATGGAGAGCCGCTTCGCCGCTGCGGTTGCAGAACGATTCGGGATGCCGGTAGACGTCGCCGACCCGGACACGGACTTCTTCAGCACGGATACGTTTCGATGGTTCGTCGAACGCAACGAATTCACCAGCACCAGTCTCTACCTCTTCATCGCGACAATCGCGTCCATCGTTTCGCCGTCGCTTGGATCAGCGTGGGATGGTCTCGCGCTCGACCCGTCGCTCAAGTTCACAAAAACGAACGAGTCGCTCTCGGGATACTTCGCGCACATGAGGTCACACCGGTGCACGGACTACCTGCGCGCGGCGCGACTGGTTTTCGACAAGGACTGGGCGGATGCGCTCGCAGAGTCGCTCGACGCACAGTGTCGTGAAGCCGTCGAACGTTTTCGCGACGACCACTATGGTGCGTGGCAGTTCAGTATCGAGAACCGCACTCGCATACGCATCGCTGGCAACCCGCTCCAGGTGTACGACGCATTCGTACCCACCATCACTCCAGGCCTGTCGCATGAATTCTGGGAGGCGGCCACACGAGTCGACCCCGCGCACCGGGGAAACATGAGTCTCTATCGCGGCATCCTCGCCGCTGCCGATGCTCGCGCGATGAACGTACCGGTCGTGTCAGGCGGGACGTTCGTACGATTGGGCCCGGGTCGTGAAGCACTTGAAACCCGCGCTCGGACACGCGCCGCTTTCGAATCGACGATACGCCGCCCAAAACTGCGCCGTGTGCTTGAAAAGCTTGGAGTTGCACCACCATTCGAATTTCGCCGATCGCGATTTGTCGACGAGGCGCTCGCTGCGGCGGAGTCGTTACCGTTCGTGAACGCCGCGGCGGCCGACCGCCTGCGCAGGACCCGCCACCAGCACCATGGTGACGACGAACGTGCCCGTGAGATGCTTTTCTACTGGTTCATGTCGCAGTCGGTTTTCGAAAAACGACCTGCGCACTAAGCCGGCGGCCACGTTAAGGCCGGGGCCTTAGAGCGTCGGTCCGATCCGCCAGGTGACGAACTCGCGGTGGCCCAGCTCTTCGCTGAAGGTCTTCCGGCCCGATGCGGTGTCCAAGATGAATCGGTAAATCCACTCGCCCAATTCGGGAATTGTTTCCTCACCGTCAGGAACCGTCCCGGCGTTGATTGTTCCTTTATACGCTTTTTGGGCGGTGGATGCAGCCGCGAACCTGCGAACGGAAGCTGACCGCCGCCAGCAAGCAACGAAGCGGGGATATTTCGGGGGATGAAACCCAGGGCCGTTTCCAGCTGCTCCTTAGTTTCAGCGACTTACCTAAGAATGTTAGTGCGCAAGAAGGGACTTGAACCCCCACGAGAATTATTTCTCACCAGGACCTGAAGCCCATCAGCCAAGATCGCCGTAGTGGACTTGGCTTGCAAACGATTGATTTCACAAGGATAAAGGGACAGTGTGGATTGCCTCACATGGCGAAGGATAGAGGCTCATCCAATCGTCGAATTGTACTGGGCCGAAGAGGTTTTCGCCTTATTTCTTACCAGTACGACGCTCTCAGCGAAAATCGGGACTTTGCCTTATTCCGGAGCGCTGTTAACATTGGCTAATTAAGGCGAGTGCCCGACGGTTTCTTAAGTAGTTCGAGGGAGGAGAAGGATATGCAGAGTAGGATATTGCTTGGGCTTCTGCCTGTCGCCTTGTTGCTTTTCACGGCTGGACCAGCCAAGGCCTTGAACTTAGAAGGACCCGATTTAGACTTCTTCTATCAGCAAACTGCTGCTTCACCTTGCGTAATTGGTGGGAGCAACTGCTTGAACGGCGATTTCCCATATACCAACGCAGGTACGGGCGGGGCAGGCACGCTGATGGACGAATTGTCGCCGATCTACGAAAGTACGGTGATCGACTCGATCGTTGGCGATATGTCGGACGTGATCATAGGCATCGATCTCAACCAAACCTCGACCGCCCAGGACGTGTACTTCTTCAAGATTTTTGGTTGCAACGGAGCCGGTTGCAGCCCGACGACTTTGATCGACGAGTACAATCCCGGAGATGACGACAACGTGTTCGCCACGCTTGGGGTGGCAAACAACGGCGTCGGCTTCTCGGATTATCTTTTCACGGACGTGGACCTCACTGGCTTTGACCGCATTCAGTTCCAAGCCAAATGGTTCAACAACGACGGTGCGGACCGTTGGTTCCTCGTGGGCTGTGAAGAAGGTGATGAAGGTTGCGGATCGGATGTTCCTCCGGTTCCGGAGCCGTCGAGCATGCTCTTGATGGGCGGCGGATTACTTAGTCTTGCTTACTGGCGGCGCAAACGCTTGAATAGCTAGTTAGCCTGCTAGATAGACCTTCGATCCAAGACGGGCGGCTCATCTGAGCCGCCCGTCTGCCGTTCTCACGAAGAAGTTTTACGGCGCCGTGCCGGCCTGTTTTCCCGACGTCCTTGACAGCCTACTAACAGGCCTTCCATGCCTTTGCTAAGGTTGCCGTAAAGGCGAACGATTGGCGAACAAGCTACGAGGGCACAGAAACGCCCCACAAGATCGCAGCCGTCGCGTTCTGATCAAACCGGAAGTAGCTAGTACGAGCGCGCTCGACGAAGCCTTCACCGCTATGAATCGCGCTTCCTAGCTGAGGAAACCGGGGGCGGTCCGTGGGACAGTGTACAGGCCGTGACAGTTTTTAGTGACGCGGCAACCATAGGCTTCCGCCGTTGGGACGGGACCGTAGACTATGTGCGGTTGGCTGCGTACATCTACCGCCATGACAACGCTGCGCGCGACGAGTTTGGGAGCATGCGAATCGGCGACGCGATGGCCTTGCTGTTCGACACTCTCAAGCACGAGGACGCTGCGAAGCGCCAGCGGAGCGCCTTTGGCGCACTTAAGAATGTCGTCAATAGGTTGGAGCCGTTTGCCGCGAGATTGCACAGGCTGAGGGAAGCTCGGGGGCTACACCGCCAAAGGCGCGACGAACTCTACCCGGATAGTCCTTGGGTGTTCTCGCTCGCTGGCGAGCCGATCCTTCTACGACCACTGGCGCAAGGCGTGCAAGGCCGCCGAGCTTTGGGACGAGGAGAAGGACGGCAAAGGGCGGCTGCTGCACGACGCGCGGCGGACGGGCGCAAGAAACCTGGTCCGGGCAGACGTTCCCGAGCGAGTTGTGATGGCGATTGGCGGCCGGAAGACGCGCTCCGTCTTCGACCGCTACAACATCGTGGACGAGCGCGACATCAAGGACGCTGGACGCAAGCTGAGCGCTTATCTTGCCGATCGGCACACTATAGGCACAACAAGCGAAGAAACCGCCACGGAGGAATCTGGCCGCCGAAGCGTCCGATCCAATCAACTGATTCTGAGAAGTTTTTGGTGCGCAAGAAGGGACTTGAACCCCCACGAGAATTAATTCTCACTAGGACCTGAACCTAGCGCGTCTGCCAATTCCGCCACTTGCGCACGTGTGAAGAGACGGTTTGGGCGCGGCTTAAGCCGCGCCCAATCTTCATTAGAGATGATCCGGCGGGCGCCGTCAAGGCGCCTTCGCATCGTCCAGCACTTTGGCTCCCAACGCTCCCCCGGCTGTCGAAAAAGCGGTCGTCAGGCAAAATACGACAGACAAGCCAATCAGCGCCACAAATGCTAGCGCGGTCGGGTCGGCGCGCAGCGCTTGGACTTGATCGACCAACTGAGGTTCGTTTTGCTGCTCAAAAGCCGCCTCCAGTTCATCGAGCGTCCCGCTCAGTCCCGGCGAGCCGGGCATGGAGCTAGCTATGGTCATCAGGATCAGTAATAGGGCGAAGGTGATCACCCCGGTGAGAAAACCCAACTTGGCCCCGGCTCGCAGGGTCACCCGCCGGCCCGTTTGGCGGCGAAAGGAATGTACCGAATAGAACCCCGCGCCCGGATACACGATAAAACAGAGCAGGCTGGCGTACGGCAAGCTCATAATGATCGCCGCGAACGCCGCGCTCCAATAGCAAGAGCGCAAGGCGCCCGGAGTTCCGAACGTAACTCGATCAACCAGGCCGGAGTCTTCTTCCGCTTCTCGAGGCCGTTGGAAGGAGTTAGCTTGGCGTTCGCTCTCTCTCGCGACTTCGGTCAGCGGCTTGCCGCAACCGGGGCAGAATGAGGCGCCGTGGGGGATCGGGGACCACCCGCAATCGCAAATGTCTTTAGTCATGTCAGGACGGCTGTTTCAGTGTGACGAACGCTCGCAGCCCGCGCAACCAGGTATCGCAGGTCGGCCAGGTGGGTGGTCGCGGCGCTGCTCTGTTAGAATCATCACGCCTGAATGACATGCGCTCCACCGGACTCCGTTTTGCACTCCTCCTGGGTCTGATTTCGCCCGCGGCATCGGCCCAGCAGGTCGACTTTGCTCGCGACGTGCAGCCGATCTTCGAGCGCTCTTGCTCGCGCTGTCACGGCTCGACGCAACAGTCGGGTCAGTTGCGGCTCGATTCGAAGGAATCAGTGTTCCAAGGGGGCGCCTCGCGCAACGTCGTTAGGCCCGGCGATGCCGCGAACTCCGTGCTCTACCAACGCGTAGCGGGCATCGGCCCGGAAGCGCGCATGCCGTTGGGCAGCGAGCTGCCCGATGCCGAGATTGCCTTGCTCAAACGTTGGATCGAGCAAGGAGCCCCTTGGCCGGACGCAATGAGCGCCGCCCCTGCGCCCAAGCAGCACTGGGCGTTCGTCCCGCCCGTACGTCCCCAGTTGCCGGCGGTGCAAGACAAGTCCTGGGTGCGCACTCCAATCGATCGCTTCGTCCTGGCCAAGCTGGAGACTGAAGGCTTGAAACCCTCGCCGGAAGCGGACGCCGTAACGCTGTTGCGGCGCGCCAGCCTCGATGTCATCGGGCTGCCGCCGACGGTGGAAGAGGCGGATGCCTTCCGCGGCAAGGATTATCCGAAGGTTATCGACCGTCTGCTGGCGTCGCCGCACTACGGCGAACGCTGGGGACGCCTCTGGCTCGATGCAGCGCGTTATGCGGACTCCGACGGCTTCGAGAAAGACAAACCGAGAGAGGTCTGGTTCTACCGCGATTGGGTGATCGACGCGCTTAACCGCGATATGGGCTACGACCAGTTCATCGTTGAGCAGATTGCCGGCGACCTGTTGCCGACCGCAACGCAGGCCCAACGCGTGGCGACTGGCTTCTTGCGCAATTCGATGATCAACGAGGAAGGCGGCATCGATCCTGAACAGTTCCGGATGGAAGCCGTGTTCGACCGGGTGGATGCCATCGGCAAGTCGATCCTCGGTCTCACCATCCAGTGCGCGCAGTGCCATAACCACAAGTTCGACCCCATCAAGCAGAGCGAGTACTACCAGATTCTGGCGTTTTTGAATAACTCGAACGAATCCAACATCACAGTTTTTACTCCGCAGCAGCAGCGGAAGCGGGAGGAAACGCTAGCGGCGATCCGCTCCGTCGAGGACGAATTGATGGCAGCGAATCCGGATTGGCCGCAACGCATGGCTGCTTGGGAAGAGCAGAGCAAAGCGGACGTGACGAACTGGCAAGTCATTCGGCTGACGGTTCGCGACATCTCGACCGGCGGCCAGAAGTATCTGCCGCTCGAGGACGGCTCATTCTTGGCTCAAGGCTACGCGCCGACTAAGCACCGCGTGGAGATGAGTTGGGAAACCAAGGAGCAGAACCTCACGGCGATGCGCCTAGAGTTGCTGATGCATCCCGACCTGCCGCGCGGCGGTCCGGGCCGTTCGATCTATGGCACCGGCGCGCTAAGTGAGTTCGAGGTGGAGATCGCTCCAGCCTCCGACCCTGACAAACGCGAGAAGGTCAAGATTGTCGAGGCCACAGCCGATTTCAACGCCCCCGAGGCGGAATTGACGGCGCCCTATATCGACAAGAGCGGCAACCGCCGCGTAACCGGACCCATCGCCTTCGCGATTGATGGGGAGAAAGATACGGCTTGGGGCATTGACGCCGGAGCAGGTCGCCGCAATCAACCGCGCAAAGCCGTGTTCCGCTTCGAACGGCCGGTTGGCCACGAAGGCGGCTCGGTAATCACCATCTACCTGAGCCAACAACACGGCGGCTGGAACTCGGACGACAACCAGAACAATAACCTAGGGCGCGTGCGGCTTTCAGCCACCGCGGATGCCGCGGCGCACGCCGATCCGGCGCCCGCCGCGGTTCGCGAAATCCTTTCCGTACCTGCCGCGCATCGTAGTCCGGAGCAGCAGCGCAAGCTGTTCTCCTACTGGCGCACGACCGTCCCCGCATGGCAAGCGGCAAACGACAAGATCGACGCGCTGTGGCGGCAGCATCCCCAAGGCACGACGCAGTTGGTGCTCAACGAGAGGGATGTCCCACGCAAAACGCACATCTTGCAGCGCGGCGATTTCCTGATGCCCGCCGAGCAGGTACAGCCGGGAACGCCCGCGTTCCTCCATCCCCTGCCTGATGGTCCGGTAAATCGGCTGACCTTCGCGCGCTGGTTGGCCGACGAGAAATCGCCGACCACGGCGCGGGTCATCGTCAACCGCATCTGGCAGGCGTACTTCGGCCAAGGCATCGTCGAAACGCCCGAAGATCTCGGCACGCGCGCGGCGGACCCAATCTACCGCGAACTGCTCGATTGGTTGGCTGTCGAGTTAATGGAGAACAACTGGAGCCTCAAGCATGTCAACCGCTTAATTCTGGAGTCGGCGACCTACCGGCAGTCGTCGAAGGCCACGCCTGAGATGATCGCGCGCGACCCGTACAATACCTTGCTCGCTCGGGGCCCGCGCTTCCGCGTTGATGCGGAGATCGTTCGCGACATTGCCCTGCGAGCGAGCGGCCTGTTGAATCCCGCCCTGGGCGGGCCGCCGGTGTATCCCGAGGCGCCGGAGTTCTTATTCCAGCCGCCGGTCAGCTACGGGCCCAAGGTATGGAAGACCAGCACGGACGAGAACCGCTATCGCCGGGCGATCTACACGTTCCGCTATCGCTCGTTGCCTTACCCCATGCTCGACGCTTTCGACGCCCCCAAGGGTGATGCCTCGTGCACCCGCCGTTCGCGTTCGAACACGCCGCTGCAAGCGTTGACGACATTGAACGAACCGATGTTTCTGGAGGCGGCGCGCGCGTTGGCCTTCCAGGCCCTCGAAGCAGGCGGCGCCGAAGCGCGTGAGCAGATCAGTTACGCGTTCCGCCGCTGCGTCGCGCGGGCGCCGTCGCCGTCTGAATTGGATGAACTAGCAGTCTTCTTGAACCGTCAAGAAGAACGCTATGCGGCGCACGAGATCAATCCGTGGGAAATGCTGGGCGCCAACCCCGGCTTCCAAGACCACTTGCCGGCGGGGACCTCGCCTGAGAAAGCGGCCGCCTGGACGGCGCTCGCCCGCGTGCTGCTCAATCTCGATGAGACCATCACTAAGGAATAGAACCATGGAAACACGATCCACAAACGTTGCGCGCCGTTGGTTCTTGCAGCAATGCGGCGTAGGCCTCGGCGCCGCGGCTCTGGGAAATCTGCTGGCCGCCGAGGGGTTGGCCGCGAGCGATCCGCTGGCGGCTAAGGCGCCGCACTTCGCGCCCAAGGCGAAGAACGTCATCTTCCTATTCATGGCCGGCGGCCCCAGCCATTTGGAGTTGTTTGACTACAAGCCGCAGCTTGAGAAGTTTGACGGCACACTGCCGCCCAAGGAACTGCTCGAAGGCTATCGCGCCGCCTTCATCAATCCCAACTCGACGCTGCTGGGTCCCAAGGCGACCTTCGCCAAATACGGCCAGTCGGGAACGTACATCTCAAACTTCCTGCCCTACACGTCCGAAATCGTTGACGACATCGCCATCGTCAAGTCGATGCAGACGGACTCGTTTAATCATGCGCCGGCACAGATCCTGATGAGCACCGGCTCGCAGCAGTTTGGGCGCCCCTCGTTCGGCGCCTGGACGACTTATGGCCTGGGCAGCGAGTCGCAAGATCTGCCGGCCTACGTTGTCTTCAGCTCCGGTTCCAAAGGGCCCAGCGGCGGCAACGCCAACTGGGGCGCGGGCTTCTTGCCCACTGTCTATCAAGGCGTGCAGTTCCGCTCGGGAGGCGACCCGGTTTTGTACCTGTCGAATCCTCCGGGCGTCGACGACAAGCTGCAGCGGGAGTCGCTCGACTTGATCGGCAGTCTGAATCGCATGCGCTTGGACGAGACTGGCGATTCCGAGATCACCACGCGCATCAATTCCTTCGAGATGGCCTTCCGCATGCAATCGAGCGCACCGGAACTGATGGACATCTCGAAGGAATCGCCCGAAACGCTGGCCATGTACGGCGCCGTGCCCGGAGCCGCGTCCTTCGCGAACAACTGCCTGTTGGCGCGTCGGCTCGTCCAGCGCGGCGTGCGCTTTGTGCAGCTGTTTCACGAAGCTTGGGATCAGCACGGTAATCTGGTGCGCGACCTCGGCAAGAATTGCGGCAACACCGATCAGGCCGCTGCGGCATTGATCAAAGACTTAAAGCGCACGGGCTTGCTCGACGAGACGCTGGTCATCTGGGGCGGGGAGTTCGGACGCACGCCGATGGTTCAAGGCCTCGACACAACCGACGGCCGCGATCATCACCCCAATGCCTTCACCATGTGGATGGCCGGAGGCGGCATCAAACCCGGCATCACCCTAGGCAGTACAGACGATTTGGGCTTCAACGTCGTTGAAGACGGCGTCCATGTGCATGACCTGCATGCCACGCTGCTCCATCTGCTGGGCTTCGACCACACCAAGCTGACCTTCCGCTTCCAGGGCCGAGACTTCCGCCTGACAGACGTACACGGCAACGTCGTCCAAAAGCTGTTGGCTTAAGGACCGCTGATCAGGCGCGTCTTGTCGGGCGCGATCAACTCGTACTCGTAGTCGCGCCAGCGTATCCGGTTCGTCGTCGCCGATGCCAAAAAAGTGTAGAGCCACACCCAAGTGGCTAGCGGCGTTAACCAGAAATAGATCGAGCTGTGGCGGTCGAACCACTCCTGCCGCTCCGGAAACATCATCGTCCCCGCGTGTCCGCGCGCGGCGCCC
>CAZYOX010000054.1:0-15967 GCA_964649285.1 uncultured Bryobacterales bacterium
CACCGGCGTAGTTAGCGAGCGGCTGGGCGATGTCCAGATCGATCGTATGTAAGTTCGTCGTAACGTTGGCCCGTCCAGCCAGGTTTTGACCCATCGAGTGCTGGGAGGCGTTGACGACGTCTTGGACGTAGAATACGCCGATGCCGGCGCGGACTGTCGTCTTCGAGTCCACGCTGTAGGCCAGACCGAGACGCGGAGCGAAATCGTTCTTGTCGACCATAACCAGCGACTGGGGAAGCCCGAACTCGCTTTCGATTTGAGAACCGGTGGCGGTGGGAATATCGTCGATGAAACGGGCCGCCGTGCCTTCATAGAAGGGGCCCTCGCCTTGGCGGAGCAACACCGGATGCCGCGTATTCGGATCCTTCGCTGTGCCGCCCGGCAAAACGCCGAAGTCGTAAAACCACATGTTGAAGACGCCGCGGTATTTGTCGGTGTAAGGCGGCGTCCGCTCATAGCGCAGGCCCGCGTTGATCGTCAGTTTCGACGTCGCCTTCCAGGTGTCCTCGAAGTACAACGCCCAGGCCGTGGCCCGGAACAGCGTGCGCGATAGATCCCCGGCCCAGTTGAACGTGCTGGGCTTGCCCAGCATATAGTCGGCAAATCCGAAACCCGTTCCGGCTGGGTCGGCCGGATTCAGCGTGGCCGTTGCGTTGCTGAAGCTGATGTTGCCGCGGTTGTAAATATTGCCGTCTTCGTTGATGCGCTCGCGGCGAATTTCACCGCCGAACTTGAACGAGTGGTTGCCTCTGATGACCGACATATTGTCGAGCAACTGGAAGATGTGGTTGTGATCGACAAAGGGAGCGTCGACCGGGTCGCCGAAGCCGCTGATGCCGTTGCCAATGCCGACGCTGGGCGTGCCCCAGGCTGGCGGCGGGACGGTGATTCTCGGGTCGGTGATGCCGACTTCAGTGGTGACGTCGCGCTCGTAGGCAAACTCCGAGAGCGCCTCATTCCACAGCTGCGTGTAGCCGAGACGCAACTCGTTGACGATGGTCGGGCTGAGCGTCCGCGTATTAGACAACATTGCCTGGTAGGCGTCGGTCAGGTAGTTCTGACATTGATTGGGGAAGTCGCAGGCGGTCGTCGTGTCTTCCGTATTGAACCCGAAGCGGCCGAACCAGAAGGATTTGACGCTTTCGGTCCAGTCGATTCGCGTGTTGATCTGATCCCACTTGAGCGGGCGCTTGGAGCCCCGCGAATAGTTGTTGACGAAGTCGTCGCCAGGGCGTGTCGCCCGCGGGTACTGCTCCAGCAACTTCTGGGTCACAGGATGCCAGCGGTCCTCTGGAATGATGTTGTTTACGTACGGCAACGCTGAAGTGGCAATCGGGTTGCCTGCAGCGTCCGTTGTGAAGGTACGGGTGGTGTGGTCGTAGAGGGTCCGGTCAACAGCACTAAAATCGCCTGCCCGCATGCGGTCCGTGGCCACCGAAGACAACTGCTGCAACGTCTTGACGTCCCGCAAGCCTTCGTAGTTGGCCATGAAGAACAGCTTGTCCTTAACGATCGGACCCGTCACCGTGGCGCCGAATTGATTGCGCCGGAAGGGGTTCTGCTGCTCGTACTGTTGGTTCCATTCCTTAGCGTCCAGCGCGCTGTTGCGCAGGAACTCGAACACCGTGCCGTGCAGCTCGTTGGTACCCGACTTGGTCGTCGCATTGATCTGACCTGGATTGCGGCCGTACTCAGCCGAGTAGACGCCGGTTTCGATTTTGAACTCTTGCAGCGCGTCGATGGAGGGCCGGAAGACGAACAGGTTCCAGTTCGGATCCGTATTCTCGATGCCGTCCAGCGTGTAGTGAATGAACGCGTTTCTCTGGCCGGCGACCGAGAAGGCCTGTTGGGCGCGCTCGCCGCCTTGACGCCCCGTAGCCGTGAAGGCGGGCCGTTGCTCGGCCGTCACGTTGGGACTTAATGCAACTAATTGCAAGTAATTACGCCCGTTCAGCGGCAGCTCGACGATGCGCTTGTTTTCGATGACGGTGCCGACTGCGGTGCCCTCGGTCGCCAGCATCTCGCCGGTGCCGACGACTTCGATCTGTTCGGTCACGTTGCCGACTTCCATGGCGAAGTCGATTCGGGTAATGGCGCCCACCTGTAGTTCGACTCCCGAACGAATCGCCGTACTAAAGCCTTCCGATTCGGCGCGCACGTTGTAGATGCCCGGCGCCAAGAAGGGAACCGTGTAGCTTCCGGACGACGTCGTCTCAACTTGGCGCGCGACGTTGGTGCCCGCGTTCGTAACCGTAATAGAAGCTCCGGGAATCATGGCCCCGGTTTGATCCGATACCGTACCAGTGATTTCCGCGTTCTGGGCAAGCAGCGGCAGCGCCGCCAAACTCACCAACAGGAGACGCTTCATAACGCGATGCAGCGGTGGTAGTTTCATGTGAAAACCCTCATTCAGTCTGCTGTGCTTCTCCATTCATATGGAGGTATTTATGGACTCGTGGGCGGAATTGGTGCAGCTATTAGAGATGAAGGCGCTAACCTGCGTCAAGGGATTTTTGACAACGTCTTAACCTGCAAACGCGATTCATGGTGCGGCCGATTGGCGAAATGACCACGAGCAGAGTAGAGTGAGCTGTGCTCCGACGGCTTTGGCTTCCCAGAATCTTGGCGGCCGCGGCGGTCCTCGGCCTGGCCTACCAAGCTGTCTCTCAGCGGCGCGCTGACGGGGACGATTTAAGCTCCTATGTAGAGCCTCGGGAGTGCGCGGTCTGTCATCAGTCCATCTGGGAGTCGTATAGCCGAACAGCCATGGCGCGATCTTTCGCCAGTCTCGCAGAGGCGGTGCATCGGACCGAGACCTTTCCACTGGAGGGCTCCTTGGATCACGCCGCTTCGGCCAGCCGGTTCTCCATGCTGCTGCGAGACGGCAAGACCTACCAACGGCGCGAGCAGTCAGCCGTCGCCGGCGAACCGTCTGAAGCTGCCGAAAAGGCCGTCGATTACGTGATCGGCTCGGGGAATCGCGCCCGGACGTTCTTGCACCGCACCGCTCGCAATACCCTCGTTGAACTTCCCCTGGCTTGGTATGCGGAGGGGGGCGGCCATTGGGCGATGAATCCCGGCTTCGACCAGCCCGATCACTGGGGCTTCCGCCGAGAGATCACCTATGATTGCATGTTCTGTCACAACGGCTATCCAACCGCCGGCGTTGTGGACGTTGCCGGCAGGGAAACGGTGTTCCCCGAGTCGCTGCCCGAGGGCATCGACTGTCAGCGTTGCCACGGTCCCGGGCGCCGCCATGTGGAGTTGGCGGGCGTGCCGAACGCGAACCCCGAGCACGTCCGCGGCGCTATCGTCAATCCGGCCCGGCTCGACCCGGAGCGTCAGCTCGAAGTCTGCATGCAATGCCACCTGGAAACGACCAGCGCCCCATTGCCAAATTCCGTCCGGCGCTATGACCGCATGCCGTTTTCTTATCTCCCTGGGCAGCCGCTCGCGGACTTCCGCTTTTACTTCGATCATCCGCCGGGCTCGGGCCATGACGACAAATTCGAAATCGTGAGCGCCGCCTATCGCCTGCGCCAATCGGCATGCTTTCGCGAGAGCAACGGCGCCCTGCTGTGCACCACCTGTCATGACCCGCACGGCCAGACGGCTCGAAATTCGTTTGCCGCCGCCTGTCTACGGTGCCACGAGGCAAAGCTGGCCTCCCTGGTCGCCGCTGGCGTACATCCGGCAACAGCCGCTTGTGCGGAGTGCCACATGCCCCAACGGCGCACGGACGATGTCGTGCACGCGGTGATGACCGACCATCGGATCCAGCACTCGCAACCGTTGCTGGCCTTAACCGCGCCCAAGCCCGAACGGAGTGCTGTCGAATCCGCCGGATATCGCGGCGCGGTCGTGCCCTACTATCCCCAACCGTGGCCGCAAACTCCCGAAGCAGAGCTCTACCTGGCGGTCGCGCAAACCAAAGACGGAAGTAATCGAGTCCAGGGAATCTCCCAGTTAGAGGAGGCCATCGCCCGTCACCGCCCGGCCCAGGCGCAGTTTTACGTCGAGCTCGCCGATGCCCTCAGCGCCGAGGGGCAACAGGAAAGAGCGTTGCGCTACTACCGGGAAGCGGTGCAACGTGAGCCGAATACGCAAAACCTGCGCAAGCTAGCAGCGTCCCTGCGTGCGCTCAGCCTTTTTCCGGAAGCTGTGGAGACCGTCCAGAAGGGGCTCGCCGAAACTCCCGCCGACTATGCTTCCTGGCATGAGCTAGGGCTAATACTCATAGCGCAGCGGCGCGACTCCGACGCGGTTTCCGCGTTCGAAAAAGCGCTGGCTCTCAACCCGGACTTGCCCGAGACGCAGAACAATCTCGGCGCCGTTTGGCTTCGCCGCGGCGATTTGCGCTTGGCGGAGTCGGCTTTCCGCGCGGCTGTGCAGGTCGACCCGGGCTTCGCCGATGCGCATGCCAATCTCGGGAATCTGCTGGCTAATGCAGACCGCTTCGAAGATGCGGAAGAGCATTTCCGCAAGGCGATCCGGCTGCGGCCCGCCGCCGACATCGCCCGATACAATTATGCAGCGGCACTTGTCCGCGCTTCACGGTTGGAGGAAGCCAAGCAGCAACTGTTGCTAGCCGTGACCACCAACCCGGATCGGGCCGAAGTCCAAGTCCTGCTGGGGGATTTGCTGCGCGCCGAGGGGCAAACTGCGCAGGCGCTGGAGCGTTATCGCTTGTCCCTCGAAAGCCAGCCCGATTTTGCCCGTGCCAATCTAAGCATCGGCGTAACGCTGGTCAATTCCGGCCAAACGGACGAAGGCCTAAGGCACTTGCGCCGCGCCGCCGAGAGCGCCGACGCCGAGGCTCGCCAAGCAGCGCTCGATGCGCTCAGACAGCTCGGCGTTCCCTAGGCAGACTCGAGAATGATGTTGCCGTAGGCGGTCGGATCCCCGGTGCGAATCAGCCCGATGGCGTGCGGTACCCGCTTCTTGAAGTCGATATGCGGTTCTCGCGTGACCTTCAGGCCGCTGAACGCTGCGTCGAATTTTTTGATTGTCTTGGCCGGATTCGTCTTCAAGAACTCCTGTGCCTGCCAGATTTCGCCGATCTTAAAGTTCGGCCTCAATAACTCCAATACGTCAAGCACCATCGGGATCCCTGGCGTCAATGAAATATCGACGACCTCGATCTCGGTCCAATGCGGGAACGCCCAATCCGCGATCACGAGCGTATTGGTATGGCGTATGCGGGCCATGAGGCTAAGAACATGAGGGTTGATGATTCCGGTTTGCAGCATGGAGTAAGATGCTACCGCACTTCTGATAGACAGCACTAATAAGTGGTGATATTCTTCGAGCGCGATCAGCCAGCTACGGCGCCCTACCGATCGGCCTAGACCCCATTGGACGTCGTCGCCAAGGTTAAGAAGTTCGGCATCGAGACCTACCTGGGCTTCCAACCGTTCCGGCGCGGGTTTTCGGATCGATCGCCGAGCTGACTACGGAATTGCCGTCAGAGGCGTAGAGGACTAACGCACGGCGATGCGCTTTGCAGCCTCATAGTGGAGGCGGGTGAAGCGATATAACTCGGCTTCGAGAATGCGTTCCTGGTCAGAATGAGCGCCGAAGCCCTTGGCCCTATCTTCGTCGTCGGTTAACGGGCCGATGCCGTAGCATTGCACGCCTCGTGCGCGCAGCAGCGCCATGTCGGTTGCGCCGTTGAGCATCGACGGCAAGGTCACCGCGCCGGGGTAGAGTTCCTGCTGCAGTTCCTCAAGAGTTTGGAAAGCGACGGTGTCGACCCGCGAGGGCGCGCCTGGCCTGCGCTCCATTGGGTAAGGGATCATCTCGACGCCTTCGCCCATTCGCCGTTGCAGTTCGGCGAAGAATTCCTCGATGTTCTCGTCCGGAACCACTCGGATATCCAACGTCGCCTCGGCCTGGGCGGGGATCACGTTCATGCGATAACCGGCCTGAATCATCGTTGGCGAAATGGACGTCCGCAACATCGAGTAGTGGCCTGGCTCATTCAGGCGCAAGTACTCCTGAATCGCCGCCGTACGATCGGGGTGCGATAGGCCGTTGTAGCGCGCAGCCGCCTCGGGCTCGCTGATAGCGGCCAGGCGCTCGAAATAATAGCGTGTGGTGTCGTTGAGCTTCATCGGCGTTTGCCAGGCCGCCGCCGCCGCGACCGCCCGCGACATGCGGGCGATGGCGTTATTTTCCAGGGGAACCGAGCCGTGCCCAGCGGTCCCCTGGGTCACCAACCTCACCCGCGCCGGAACCTTCTCCGCCGTGGCGACGTTCATGCTGACGATCTTGCCGGCGCGACGCACCACGCCGCCGCCCTCCGCTAGGCAGTACTCCGCATCGATCTTCGGATAGTGCTGCTCGACCATATACGCGATGCCGACGCTGATGTTGCCTTCTTCACCAGCCTCGGCCAAGAAGATGACGTCGCGGTCCAAGGCATCGCCTGAACGCTTCAGCGTCAGCATGGTCATCAATGCAGCCGTCAGATTGTCTTTGTCGTCGACGGTTCCGCGCCCGTAGATATACCCGCCTTCGCGCGCGGCGGAAAATGGACCGAATGTCGGCCATTTCGAGGGCTCGACGTTGACCACATCCGTGTGCGCCATGATCAGCAGCGGACGCTTCGATCCATTGCCCTTCAACCGCGCGACTAGGTTCGGACGGCCCTCTTTCAAGGTGAAGATCTCGACAGGAATGCCCTCCGACTCCAAGACGTTTTTGAGGTAATCGACGGCGGGCTGCTCGCGGCCCGGGGGATCGGACGTGTCCATTTGGACGAGCGCCTGAAAGTGGCGCAGCGTTTCTTCGTTCAGCGCATCCCAATCGGGATCGGCGGCGGGCAGCACGGAGGCGGCGAGAAACAAGACAAACGTGCGAGCGAACCAGTGCATTGGGAACTCCCTACTGCTGGGGATTGTAGTGCGGGAAACCAGCCCGCCGGGACGGAAGATCAGGCTCCGTGGTTCCTATTCTGGCAGACCGCGAAGCCTTATACGGACGCGGTCTCGTCCACCCGCGACCATAAGAGAGCGGCTAAAGCTGACCCGAAGCCCGCCAAACTGACAAACGTGCGAGCAGCGTGATAAGCCTCCCATCGATTTCGTATGCTCGTCCAATCGGATGGCAAGCTGTCAACAGTCCATTGGGCGATGACATCGTCGATTGGCACGTTGACGCTCAAGGTAATAACCAAGGCCACAATCAGCGATCCAACTCCCACAAGCATTAGAGAAAGGCTCGCGCGCCGCCGCAGGCGATAGAGCATCATGATCACGGGCACGGCCGATAACAGCGTCGTCGGCATGAGCACCGCCATGGGGCCGCCGAGATTGGCAATCATAGTGTGTCCCACTTCGAGGAATGTCGGGGCAGTGATCGAGCTCATTGAGCGGCTGAGGCTGAACCACGTTCCCCAGAACACACCGACGACGAGCGCGAATAGGAACACATGAACGAACAGCGCCAGACGCAGCGATCGGTGATTCATTTGACTCATTGCCACAGGCTGGCTGAACGCCTAGAAGTGAAGTAGCGACCTCACTCTATGAGCGAACGAAACAAGAGTCAAGAGGATGCTTATGTAATTGACTAGCCGCCGTAGCTGCTGTAGACCTTGCTGGTACCGTCTGCGTTGAAGAGCAACACGGAGTACCGCTCAACGTAGGAGCCGTTCTCCATCCCTGGAGAGCCGACCGGCATGCCGGGCACGGCTAGGCCTTTGGCTTGGGGCTGTTCGGCGAGCAGCCGCTTGATGTCTGCTGCCGGCACGTGCCCTTCGATGGCGTAGCCGCCGATGGAGCCGGTGTGGCAACTGCGCATATTGTCGGGAACGCCGAGCCTGCGGCCTTCCGCGACGATGTCATTCACTTCGCGGACATCCACGTTAAAACCGTTCGTCTTCAGATGCTCCACCCAATTGCCGCAGCACCCGCAAGTAGACGTCTTATAGACGATCATCTTCGTCTCTGCTTGCGCGGAGCCGCAGGCGGCGACGAGGGATGTGCCGAGAATCGAGTAGAGAAACTGTTTCCGCGTCATGGTCCGTCTCCTCTATTAATTATCGCTCGGGAGTGAGCCGGATGACGGCGTTAGGGTTGTTGAGCAAAACGTAAATCGCGCCCTCGGGTCCAGTCTTGATGTCCCGCACGCGGCCGTGGTTCTTCATGATCAGTTCCTCGCTAGCGACCGTGCGATCGCTGAGCGTCAGCAATTTGATCTCTTCAAACACCATGGCGCCGACGAGAAGTTTGTTCTTCCATTTCGGAAACAGATCGCCGGTGTAGAACTCTAAGGGGCCCACGCCGGGCGAAGGCTTCCAATACTTGATCGGCTGTTCCATGCCCTCCTTTTCGGTGAGGTTAGAGATGACCGTCCCGTCGTAGTCGAGTCCGTAGGTGATCACCGGCCAGCCATAGTTCTTTCCGCTTTCTAGGATGTTCAATTCGTCGCCGCCCATTGGGCCATGCTCAACGGCCCAGATGTCGCCGGTGACCGGGTGCCGGTCGATGCCCTGCACGTTGCGGTTGCCTATGGTGAAGATCGCTTCGAGGGCATCGCTTCTTCCGGCGTAGGGGTTATCGGCGGGGATCGTGCCGTCCGTATTGATCCGATAGACTTTGCCGGCTGGCTTGCTCAGTTGTTGCACTTCGTCGTTGCGACCAATGTCGCCGATCGTGAAATACAAGCGGTCTTCGGAGTCGAACATCATACGGCAACCCCAACGCATGCCTTGGGCGAAGTGCAGATTTTCGGGGAGCGCGAATACCGTTTCCTGCTCCACCCAGCGGTGCTCCGAGACCCGCCCGCGAATCACCCTGGTCATCGCCGGCGTCTCTTTGCTCTTCGGATCACCCAGGGCGTGGACGTAACTGATGTAGACCCAACCGTTGTTGGCGTAGTTGGGGTCCAGGGCGACGTCGGTCATCCCCGACTCGCCGTACTGTACGGGCACGGGGATGCCCGTGATCGGCTCCGGATCGAGCTTGCCGTCTATCAACCAGCGCAGCCCGCCACGCAATTCAGTGATCAACGCGCGGCGGTCGTCGACGAACTCAATCCCCCAGGGCGCTGAATGCAGCGCGTCCCCCTCTGCTAATGTTTCCACGCGGATCGAATAGTCAGAGGACCGTAAGGATGCCGGGATGGTCTTCGTTACGGCCGGGGCGTTTTGTCTTTCGAGGATGAACTTGACGACGCCGCGAACTTGGTCCGCCGTCATCACTCGCGACCAAGGGGGCATCTCAGTGCCCGTGATTCCGTACATCACCGTGCGATACACGGCGTCCTCGTCGTTGCCGTAAAGCCAATCCGCCTTGCGCAGCGGCGTGTATTGCGCGCCTTCGAGGTTCGCGCCATGGCATCCGGCGCAGTTCTTAACGTAGAGTTCCGCGGGCGTTTGTCCGTAGGCCGCGGCAGCGGCAATAAGGGCAAGGAGGATCGTTCTCATGGCTATCTCGGGCGCAGTCTATCACGAACGATCCCGCAGCCCGGAGGGTACGTGGGTCACGTCGTCCCCGTAAACAAGCTCCACCGGCCTTCCGCCTTGGTCCAACGAGCGCCGCCCGGCTTCCAGGATGGCCGTTGTGCCCGCCGTCGTGCCGATCGTCGCCAACTCGCCGTCGAAGTCGCCCGGCTTTCGCGTCCCCGAATTGCAGGCTGCGGCGGCATCGACAAAGCTCTCAAAACTGATGTAACCGTAGCCTCGCTGCCCCTTGAACTCTTTGGTCGCCGGATCGGCTGCCGGCTTCCAGAACAACGGGTTCAGCGAAGAGTACGGCGCGCCGTCTTGGGCGATCGTGTACCCGCGATGCGCCTGGTCCACCGTCGCCTCGCCCCGATGACCCATATAAAACCAGCGCTGCTGCGAATGGACGTCCGCTTTAGGCGCGATCCACGACGCCGTATAGATCGCATGGGCCAGGGTTCCGCCGCGGAATGATTCATCCGGCCCCCGGTTACTCCACTGCACCGCCAGCGTAATCGTGTCCTCTGTTTCGACGCCGTTTGCCAAACGTGCATCGGCGACGCCCGTCGACCTCAGAGCCGTGACGCATTCCGGACGCGCCGTGCCGCGCAGGACCCATTCGTGGAAGTCGACGTGATGGGAGTTCAGGTAGTACGAGATGTCGCTCGACTTACCCGCCCAAGCGCGGAAGGTGTCGAGCTGATGTTTAGGCTGCGACATGTACGCCGAGAAATACGAGAAAGACCCAAGTCCGGCGATCCGGTCGCGCGCGTCGACATAGATCGGGTCAAACCGCTTGTGTACTTCAATCACGCAGAGACGATTCGCCGCCGTTGCCAGGTCGATCAATTCCAAGTGATCAGCCAGCGTCTGTACCGGCGGCTTGGTGATCATCACGTGCATCCCGCGCGCTAGGCAGCACGCGGCAATGGCTTTGTGCGTATCGTCTGGCGTGAAGATGATGGCCACGTCGCCGGGCTCGAAAGACGACACAGCGGTCTTGTAGGCCTCGCGGTCGACCGCGGAATCGTCAGGCCATGTCTCGATTGCCGAAGGGTCGATGCCGGTGTAGACGTCCGGCCCGATGACTCGCCGCATATGTTCGCGGATGGCGGGCAACTTGGGGCCGTTGGTCCCGCACATGCCGAGGCGGCCGATCTTGCCGCGCCTCTTGAGGTCGAGCATGACCAGGGCCACTACGCCGGTGCTTTTATCGCTGTCGCTGGCGCCCGAGCCGGTAAAGCCGGTGGTATACTCGCCGGTCCCCAGCATGAGGACGTTCAGGTGCGTTCGGAGCGACATCGTACCGGGGGAGCCTATCCCGGAAAGTGTAGCGATTCGCTTGGTTGCGGCGTAACACCTTGGCGGTCGATATCCTCTAGGGAGAGGAGGCGAGCGATGTTCGACGCTGCATCCCTAGATTCTAGTTGGGACTTCTGGGTCCTGGCCCTGCTGGTCGTGCTGCTGTTGCCGAGTGCTGGGCCGCTGAACAAAGAGACGGAACCGCCGCGCGGAAAGACGCTCTTCGCCGCCCGGCTAGCGGCCGAAGGCGCGCGATAGACGCAGCCGTTGGGCGACGCCGGCAAGGCGCTGCGTCTGGTGCATGGCCAGCAGTAACCCGGAGGCTGTACTCACAGCCACCATGGCCAACGAACCCGCCAAGATGTGTTCGAATCCAAAACCGTACCGGAACGCAATGCCGCTCAGCATCGGGCTGGCCGCCGAACCCAGAATCGCCCATGACGAGGCCACGCTGCGGATACGTCCAAGGTGCTCCGGACCATAAAGTTCCGCCCACAATGCCGAGCCGATGGCGGCATTCGCTCCGGCCGTAACTCCGATCAACATCAGGTACGGAAATGCCATCCAGGGCTGTTCCGCCCTGGCGAACAAGATGACTGCGGCGCCGAGCGGCAATAAGTAAAACGGGAATACCCCAACAGCCGAGAAACGGTCGATCAGACTGCCCGTGATGATCGTCGCGAAGGCGCGGCACACCGCGAAGGCGGAAAACGCCGCCGCCAACCAACTGGGATCCCATCCCTTCCACTCTGCCATTGGGACCTGGAACAGGAACAACGCGGTGAAAACGAACGGCGGCGTCAGCAATGCCGGCATTGCCAGGTAGGTGCTCCAATCGCGCCCGAAAGTTGATGTTGCGGTAGCGCTTTGGGGCGTTGCGGGGGTAGGGAATTGCGCTGCTTCCGTACGCCCGTTAGTATTCGCCAACAGCCCCAACGCCAGGGGAAGAATCAGTACGATGGCTCCCGCCGAAACGATTTGCCAAACCGCCGTCCACGGCAGAAACTGCAACCCGAGCGTGCAAACCAACGGCAGCACGGCTTCGCCCAACGGATAGCCCAGGCCAGCGACACCCAAAGCCTTGCCGCGGCTGGCGCCGAACTCGCGGGCCATCACGGTCTGCGAAATGTGTCCCAACAGACCTTGGCCTGTGAGACGCAAACCCACGATGCCCAAAGCCAGCAATACGACGTGGGGAGCCGTGGAAACGGTGAGCGCCGCTGCCGCCAGCCCGACGATCGTCAAAGTCGTGTAACGCTTCAGGTCCAGCTTGTCGATGCGCGATCCCAGCCTGGGCAAACACAGCGCGCCCAGCAGCGTGCAGGCGCCGTACAGAAAACCGAAATCGCCCTTGTTGAGGTCGAAATCGATCATGAAGTATGGCAAGAACAGCGAGATGAAGAACGTCTGTCCAAAGCTCGACGACAGGGCCGTCACCAGGCCAAAAGCCAGGATGGTCCGGTAGCTCGCCAGAAATCGGAAATAACCGCTCATCTAGACAGTAGTGGAGAAAAGCTTTGCCGGATCAGGTTTCTGGTACAGATCGACTTAGCCGCGACCGGCATTGCTCATCAAACTAAAAAGGGAAGGCAGGTCGAAAACTTGGATTTAAGCTGTGTCGAACAAATCCTTAACTGCCTGTTTTCAGCGTATGCGGGGCCGGCATCGGCCGTCAAGATATCCAGCAGTTGCAAAGCGCCGAAAAATCTAGAACCCTAGGACAGAGGACTCTCTTTTTGGACGTACAAGCGACCCAACTGCGCCCCGGCATGCTCATCAAGTGGAAGGGCGCCCTCTTCTCGGTTTTTTCCGTGATGCACCGCACCCCCGGCAATCTGCGCGGTTTCGTACAAGCCAAGATGCGCAACGTGAACACGCGCTCTATGAACGAGCATCGGTTCGCCTCCGAAGACTTTGTCGAGCGCGTTGTGCTCGAAGAACATGAGATGGAGTATCTCTACTCAGACGGAGAAACCTACCACTTCATGAACACCGAGAACTTCGAGCAGATCGGCCTCCCTGCCGATGACCTCGGCGATCAAGTGCTCTATTTGCTGCCGAATACCAAGGTGAGCATCCAGTTCTACGAGGGCAGCCCCTTCAGCGTGAACCTGCCGACCACGGTGGACCTAGACGTGGTCGAAACCGAGCCGGCGATCAAGGGCGCCACGGTGACCAACGTGACCAAACCGGCCAAGCTCGAAACCGGGCTCGTCGTTCAGGTGCCGCCGTTTATTAAAGAGGGCGAGAAGATCCGCATTAATACCACCGACGGCAGCTACGTCACGCGGGCCTAGATTCGTCATGAAGCTGATCCTCTTCGGCGCGACGGGCATGGTCGGCGCCGGAGCGCTGCGGGAGGCTCTAGCCGATCCCGGCGTGGAGCAGGTGCTGGCCGTAAGCCGGCGCTCCTGCGGCGTGCAGCATGCCAAGCTGCGCGAGTTGCTGTTGCCCGACCTGTATGATGTGGCCGCCGCCGGCGACGACATCGCCGGTTGGGATGCCTGTATTTGGGGCCTCGGCGTGAGCGCTGTAGGGCTTGACGAAGCGGCCTACGCCAAGGTCACCGAAGATCTGACGCTGCTCTGGGCCCGCGCGCTGTTGGCCAAGAATCCGCGGCTCAGCTTCTGCTACTGCTCCGCCGTGGGCGCTGGCGGGTCGGCGATGTGGGCGCGGGTCCGCCGCCGCGTGGAGCGGGCGCTCGAAGCCATGCCCTTTCAGCATGCCGGTTGCGTGCGCCCGGCCTACATCCAGCCTGGGCCGGGCATCAAGAGCAAGGTAAAACTCTACCAAGCGTTTATCATGCTGGCCAAGCCTGTGTCAGGGTTGCTGGTGCTCCTATTGCCTTCGATGGCCACGACGTCAGAGAGGCTAGGCCGGGCGATGTTGCGTGTCGTGGAAGGCCGCGCCGACCGCTTCATCTTGGAGTCGGCCGATATCAATCGGATTGGGACCTAACTAGCGATCTCCACGGCGGGATAGGTTTCCAGGTATTGGTCGCCGTTCGCGCCGTAATAGCGGACCGTCCTCGCCTCGAAATCCACGTCGTAGCCGATGACGCCCGCGCGCCAGGCGGATTCCAGAAACTCCGGGAAAGAACCCTCGCCCGCCTGATCGCGGCGTATCGCGCGGATGAGCCCTTCGCGGTCAAACGCCGGAACATCCGCCGCGCCGGAAATCAACGGGGCGCCCGCCTGGACGACTGGCCCGTCCGCCGTCCAGTACAAGCTTTGACACGCCGGCAGCGTCCAAGTATTTCTCACCACGCCCGCGCGCCGCAGCGTCTCCGCCAAGTACGGAAAACCGCCGACTTTCGGGCGGATGGCCATTGCGCGGCGCTGCGCGGCTTGCAAATTTTCGATCGCTTTGCTCATCTGTTCTCCTCTATTCGATGGGGATGCCCCGAAGCTTATGGAACTCGGTCAGCTTTCGCAGCACACGTTCCAATGCCGCCCTTTCCTTGTTGTTGAGGCAGTCGAAGAAGCGTGCATCGTTGCGGTCGGCGATCTCGGTCAGCACAGGCACGGCACGCAGGCCGGCTGGCGTCAGCGACAGTTGCTGACCGCGCTTGTCGGCTTTGAGGGTCTTGCGCGTGACCCATCTGCGCTCTTCCAGCTTGTCGAGGATCTTCGAGACGGCGCCGCGCGTCAAACCTAACCCATCGGCCAAATCCGCGGGTCTCGTTCCGGGATTGTCGTGGAGTCGTCGCAATACGACCCACTCGGCGACAGATGTTTGCCTCTCCTGCAAGCCCCGGGCGAAGGCGCCCGATACCTGGTTCGAGACGCGCCGCAGCCAGTAGCCGAGGTGGGCTTCCAGTATGTCGCCGCCGAGCATGATTTCCATGGAAACTAATATAGTTTCCACGGAAATCAAAAGTCAACCTCCGCTTAGACGGTAACGGTCATTCCCGCCAAGTTCCCTTCAAGGGTCTTCCAGCCGGCCTGGAAGTCCTTTTCCCGTGGCTTCTATGCCGCTCCTCTAGAGATCGGAGTCGGTCGGATCGGGCGCAAAACTTCGAGCGTGGGCTGGTCCGTCCCTCATATAAGGCCGCCACGCCCATCCGAAGATCCGCAGTCCGGCGGATGATTTGAAAATACCGGCGTGCCGGACCGCAAGTTCGGACGGTTCTGCCGATTCATTGGCGGGTAGGCTGCTTTTCCAGGAAGGTTTTCCAGGGAATTATCCTTAGCCGAGTCACTCTCCGCCGGCCTTCTTATAAGGGATCGATTGTCCAAAACAATTGTCTTGACACAAAGCTCAGACCGGGATTAACCTCATCCGTCGCCTGCTTCGGCTTAAGCGAGGGGTCGGTCGGGCACGCCTTGCGACATCGTCAGTGGTGGGGAATAACAATGCGAAGACTAACATCGAGTGATGCGGTTACTACTCCTGCGCGCCTGATTGCACCCACAGGCGGCGATGCTACCAACCTATTCGGTAGGTTTTTGGATTTGATTGTCCTGGTCTGTCTGCTGCTTTCCGTCAATACAGGCTGGGCACAGGTTACAACTGCAACATTTTCCGGGACCGTTACCGATCCCTCCGGAGCGGCCATACCCGGTGCGGTCGTCACCATGACGCAAAATGAAACGGGCGCGGTCCTAACCAAAAACACGGGAGGCGATGGCGCTTTTCAGTTCGACTTCCTGCGGGTTGGCATGTATACCATCAACGTCGAAGCCACGGGTTTCAAGCGGTACGCGGCGACAGGCATCAACCTCTCCGCCGGGATGAACGTGCGGCAGACCTATCCGCTCCAGGTCGGCGATGTTACCGAGACAGTCCTCGTGGAAACCTCCGCGCCGCTGGTGAATACCGTCTCGGCGGAGCAATCCAACGCCTTCGACAGCGAAACGGTGAAAGACCTGCCCTTGGCGCGCCGAAATTTCTCCGGCCTCATGAGGATTGACTCGGGCGTCACGCAATCATCTTCCGGATCTGCCAATGGCATCCGCCTCAACGGTCAGGGCAAAAACGGAACAGCATACTCGGTGGACGGCACTGAAGCCAGCGGCAATCCTGAGGGCCGCAATGCCGGTTCATTCGGCATGGTTAACTTTGTCGATCTTCTTAGCATCGAGTCAATCGAAGAGGTGCACGTCGTTAAGGGTATTCTTCCGGCAGAGTATGGCGGCGCCCTGGGCGGCCAGGTCGATATCGTTACCCGCTCGGGCACGAACGAGTTTCATGGCAGCCTGTTTGAGAACTTCCAGA
>CAZYOX010000055.1:0-15807 GCA_964649285.1 uncultured Bryobacterales bacterium
CGCTCTTTCCTGAGGACCGGTGGCGGGGACAGCCTCCGAGTTCAAAATGGATAGCCAGGCCTGAACACTGTCTCTAATGGCGGTCTTGCACCCCCTGCTACCCTAGAGCTACGACGGCCTGCTCTACCGAGCGGGCCGTCGTCGTTTCCGATGGGCCAACCCAGCCGCCGATGCCGGGTTCCGCCCGGGAAGCCGTCAGAAAGGACAGGTATCAATAAAATCAACGAATTAGTCCCAGATCCGGGAGGAAGAAGCCGGAAGATAGCGGAAACTAGCGGAAATTCGCGGCAGTTTGGGGAAGTTTTGCGGAGGCCAGCGGAAGAGAGGAGCGGGATCGCGGCAGCTGAAAAGGCGCCGGCTGCGTTTTAGGGACAGTCCCCGGCGGGCGCGGTGGTTTCGGAATGGGGAGGGCGCGACCGGTTACGGGCTGAGGATTGGGGAAGGGGGATAGTATGAGGCCATGAATCGCGATGAAGCCTTACGGAAACATCTGACCGCCCTGATGGATGGAGGACAGGCCCACTTGCGCTATGACGATGTCGTGGCCGATTGGCCGCGAGAGTTGCGCGGCGTCAGGCCGGAGGGGGCTGCGCATTCGCCTTGGCAGGTATTGGAGCATTTGCGGATCTGTCAGTGGGACATTTTGGACTTTTCGCGCAACGTCGATTATCAAGCGCTCGACTGGCCCGCGGACTATTGGCCCAAGGAAGAAGAGCCGCCGACGCCCGATGCATGGGAGAAGTCAATCGCATCGTTTCGTGACGACATGGCGCAGATGAAGCAGCTTGTGGAGGATCGCAAGCGCGACCTGTATGAGCCATTCACATGGGGGGGCGGCCAGACGTTGTTGCGCGAAGCGATGCTCGTGGCGGACCACAATGCTTACCACTTGGGCGAGTTGATGGCGCTGAAGAAGCGTCTCGTGAAGTGAGACGGTCGGCTTGGGTGAGCGCGGGGGATCGCGGCGGTCGAGGGGCCGGGGCCGCGATTGGGGGGACAGTCCACGTAGGGACAGTCCCCTGCGGGCAGTGACCCCTGCGGGCAGTGAAAAGAAGCTAGAGGGCACGCACAGCGGCCTCGACGCGGGAGGCGATGGATTCGTAGGTTTCATTAGGCTGTGCGGCGATAGGCTCGCCAAAGCTGAGGCGGACGCGGCCGGATTTTGGCCACGAAGCGTCCGGCGGGAAAAGGTCCCAGAGACCTTCGATGCGGATAGGAATGATGGTGACGCCCAGACGGCGAGCCATGAGGCCGACGCCGGGCCGGAACGGAAGCAGTTCGCCTGTCTCGCTTCGCGTGCCTTCAGGAAAGATAAGAATGCTGTAGCCCGCGTCGATCAGTTCGCCCGAGTAGTGCAGCGCCCGGCGCGCCCCGCTCAAGCGGCGAGGCAAGGGATAAGCATTGAATAGGGCCAGGGCGAGCGTGTAGCTGAGGCCCTCTTGCAAGCGCTTGAGTGAAGGGGCGTCTCTGTTGAATAACGCAGCGAAGAAATCTTGCGACATCGCGGGCGCCAGGCGTTGACGTAATGCTGAAGGAAGCGCGGCGTAGACCATTGCCGTATCCAGGTGGCTCGAATGGTTGGCGGCAAAGATGACCGGGCCCTGCAGGCCTCTGACATGTTCGAGACCGGAGACTTCGAGCGGCATCCAGCGGCGCTGGAGGGGCAGCACGAAGAGAGAGAAGAACAAGCGACGGAAAGCGCGCAGCGGGAGGCTGCGCGTCCAGCGGGGTTCGACGACGGGACGCGGGAGCGCCTTCGCGGACGAGACTGTCGTTGGCGATTCGAGCAGAGATTCGAGTTCGGCAACGGTGGAGACGGCAGCGAAGCGATCTTCATCCACCGCTTCGCCGAGCCGTTCTTCCACTTTGCCCAACAACTCGACGCGTTCGAGGGACGAAAGACCGAGGTCTTCGTCCAGGCGGCTGTCGGCCCGCACGCCGGGGAGTTCGCGGCCGAGCAATTCTTCGATGGATGACTTGCGTTCGGGAGCGCGGCCGGCGCGGTGTTCGATGAGGCGAGCGAGTTCGCCTCGACGGACCTTTTGCGTGGCCGACGTGCGCGGGAGCTCATCGGCGCTCCAAACGGACCACTGCTGGATGCGCTGGTGCGGCTCCAAGCGCTGATTGGCCTGGGCGACGATCTGCTGCGGCGGCGACGCATCGTCCGAGAGTACGAGCGCCGCGTGAACGGCGGAACCGATGCCGAGCACGACGGATTCTTCGACGCCGGGCTGTTGGGCGAGGGCGGCTTCCACATCGAGCGGATAGACGTTCATGCCGTCGCGCCCGACGATCAGGTCGCGTTTGCGTCCGCGGTAGTAGAGACGGCCTTGCTCGTCAAAGGCGCCGAGATCGCCGGTCCGCAGCCAACCTGCTTCGAAGCGTGTGGAACTGTCGGAGGCGCCGCCGTAGTATTCCGACGAGATATTGGCGCCGCGGACGAGAATCTCGCCGTCGGGCGCGAGGCGAACTTCTTGGTCGCCCAGCGGCGTTCCGATAGAGCCTTGCACTGCAGAGAAGGGATTGTTGACGGCGACGACAGGGCTAGCTTCGGTGAGTCCGTAGCCTTGGATAACGGCATAGCCGAGGCGTTGCCAGAAAGACTCCAGAGTGGGATCGAGCGATGCGCCGCCGACGACGAACGCCCAAAATTTATAGCCCGCGGAGGCATGGATCTTGCGGTAGCGCAGCCACGTTTCGGGGACAGCTAGAAGGCCTTTGCGGCGGGCAGGTTGCGGCGGCGAGTCGAGCTTCTTCTCCACGATGCGGCGCAGGCTCTCAAGCACGCCGGGGACCGACGCGAGGACGGAAATGCGTTCGCGGCGCAGAGTGCTCCAGACGACGGTGGGCTTGAGGTCGGAAAGGAAGCACGCCGAGCCGCCAAGCATGGGAGGCACGTAGATGCCGAGCGTCTGTCCGAACATGTGGCTGAGCGGAAGCAGGTCGAGCGTCCGGATCGGTTGGAAAGGCGTGGCATAGCGGCGGTAGCGGTCGATCTCCGCGGCGAGAGGCGTGAGATTCGCGCAGATGTTGCGGTGGCGATGGACGACGCCTTTGGGTTCGGCGGTCGAGCCGGAAGTGTAGAGGATCTCAACAATGTCGTTGGCCGAGATATCGGCGCGCGAGTCTATGGGAGGCGGCAACGGATCGTTGAGCCCGGCGCGGCGATCAGCGGGAAGCGCAGCGGGATCGCTCTCGTCGCCGTGAAAGCACAGCACGGGAGAAGTTTCCGAGACGATGCGGCGAACGAGGTCAGGCGTCGAGCGGAAGTCCGCCGGAACCACGGCGGCGCCGCTTAGGATGCAGCCCCAGAACAGCTCTACCCACTCGGGGCGGTTCTCTGCCCAGATCAGCACGCGGTCGCCCTTCTTCGCGCCGGCTTGTTGCAGGCGACGGGCGAAAGAGCGGGCGTTGGCGGCGAGTTGACCGTACGTGCGCCGGCGAGTACGGTAGCCGTTGGTCGCGAGGACCGCTTCGCGGTCGCCGAGACGGTCGAACGAGTCGAAGAGTTCTAGAAGCGTCTGCAAGTCGGCCGCCGCGCTTTGATGTTAGCGGGCGGAAGGCTGGCCGCTTCCGCTACTGGACGCGAGCGCGCAGGAATTGGCGTTCTTCGGCGCGTTGGTCTTCACTCAGCCGCGATTCGCGGTACTTATAGCTGGCGCGGATGAACTCAACGAAGAGCGGATGCGGTTCGAGCGGCCGCGATTTGAATTCCGGGTGGAATTGGCAGCCGAGATACCAGGGATGTCCCGGCAACTCGCAGATCTCGACGTACATGCCGTCGGGAGTCTCTCCGGAGATGCGCATGCCGTTGTCGAGCAGCGGGCGGTCGAACTCGCGATTGAACTCGTAGCGATGGCGATGGCGCTCGTGGACTTCTAACTCGCCGTAGGCCTGATGGGCGAGGCTGCCGGGCTGCAACTTGCAAGGCCAGGAGCCGAGACGCATGGTTCCGCCGAGGTCTTCGATGCCTTTAAGCTCGCGGAGTTTGAAGAAGACGCGATGTTCGGCGGCTGGTTCGAACTCGGTGGAGTGCGCGTCTTTGATGCCGCAGACGTTGCGAATGTACTCGATCACCATGGTTTGCATGCCGAGGCAGATGCCGAAGTAGGGGATCTTGTTTTCGCGGGCATAGCGGATGCCTTCGAGCATGCCGTCGATGCCGCGGTTGCCGAAGCCGCCGGGCACGAGGATGCCGTCGACGTCGGCCAACTCTTTGGCGGCCGATTCGCGAGTGATGCTCTCTGCTTCGATCCACTTGATGCGCGTGCGCAAGGTGTGGGCTAAGCCGCCGTGCAGCAAGGATTCCTTGAGGCTCTTGTAGGAGTCTTCGTAATCGACGTACTTGCCGACGATGCCGATAACAACGTCGTCCTTGGGGTGCGTGAGACGGTCGAGCATCTCCTTCCAGGGTTCGAGATTGCGCGGCTTGGCTTCGATGCGCAGCAGGTCGAGAACGATCTCGTCGACTTTTTGGTCGGCAAAGTTGACGGGAATGCGATAGACGGAATCAACATCGCGGGCAGCGATGACGGCCTCTCTGCGTACGTCGCAGAAGGAAGCGATCTTTTCGCGGATCTCGCGGGAAAGGTCCGTCTCGGTACGGCAGACGAGGATATCGGGCTGGATGCCGAGGGCACGCAGCTCCTTGACGCTGTGCTGAGTAGGTTTGGTCTTTAGCTCGCCGGCGGCGGCGATGTAGGGCACCAGCGTGACGTGCACGAAGACGACGTTGTCGCGTCCGAGCTCGCTGCGCATCTGGCGCATGGCTTCCATGAAGGGCAGCGACTCGATGTCGCCCACGGTGCCCCCGACTTCGACGATGGCGACGTCGATGTCGGGAGTGGCGATCTTGAGCATGGCCTCTTTGAGCTCGTTGGTGACATGGGGGATGACCTGAACAGTCTTGCCCAAGTAGTCGCCGCGGCGCTCCTTAGCGAGGATGCGTTCATAGATCCGGCCGCTGGTCCAGTTGTTGGCCTGGCTGAGCTTGGCATGGGTGAAGCGCTCATAGTGTCCGAGATCGAGGTCGGTTTCGGAACCGTCGTCGGTTACGAAGACTTCGCCGTGCTGGAAGGGACTCATGGTGCCCGGATCGACGTTGAGATACGGGTCCATCTTTTGCATGGTGACCTTGAGCCCGCGACTCTCCAGCAGATTGCCGATGGATGCTCCGGCGATACCCTTGCCGAGGGAGGAGACGACGCCACCCGTAACAAAGATGAATTTCACTTGATGCGTGCTGTTGTCATCGGAAGAAACGACCATGTCTCGCTGTCACCCGCCGTGGAGAAGAAGAGGAGAGATTCGCTGTGCCGCCAGCCCGGAAGTGGAGGCCCAAAACGGCTGCAGACGAGGCCGCGAACCTCATCGCCGGACGTATTTATTCTGTCGCTGGGAGTGTCGGGGACGCGCTTTCGTGTGTAACGATCGCTAGCGGTTAGGAGTCCAACTAACCCCGGCACGCTTCAGGATAACACAGGGAAAACGCGGGACAAATGCTGTGATAGAATGCTTGCCAACAGATCGATCGGAACCGTTCTCCCGACTGAAGCCGACCGTTTGGTCTGAGGTTGTACGCTGAGAAGAGGAGGTTCCGTGTGCGCCTAGAGAGTGGCCGCCCCGTCTATCGTCGCCCCTTCATTCTCACTACGCTTGCGTCTGCCGTGGGGGTTCTTTTCGGGGGTCTTGCTTCGGCGGGAGATCCCGTGCTGCCGGGCGCGAGTACGGTCGAACTGCAATCCCGGCCTCAGCAAGCGGAACAACGGGCCACCGAGCGCGGAGCCGTGATCGGCGTCGATGTCGAATTGGCGTTGGTGAATGTCACGGTGACTGATCCGATGGGTCGCATGGTAACCGGGCTGACGAAAGAGCACTTCCAAGTTTTCGAAGACAAGCGCGAACAAGAAATCACCCAATTCGGGGCGGAAGATTCGCCCTTGTCGATGGCTATCGTTTTTGACGCGTCCGGTTCGATGGGCTACAAGATGAGCAAAGCCCGCGAGGCGGTTGCGCAGTTCTTCAAGACAGCCAATCCGGAAGACGAATTCTTTCTGGTCTCGTTCAACAACCGGCCTGACATGGCCACGGGCTTTACGCAGAGTCTTGAAGAAATCCAGAACCGGCTCACCTTCACCGAGTCGAAAGGCCGCACTGCTCTGCTAGACGCGATCTATCTGGCCCTGAACAAGATGAAAGAGGCAAAGAACCAGCAGAAGGCGTTGCTGGTGATCTCTGACGGCGGGGACAACTCCAGTCGCTATACCGAGCGCGAGATTAAGGCGCTGGTGCGCGAGTCCGACGTGCAGATTTACGCGATCGGCATTTATGAGCCGTTCAGTTCGCGCGGCAGAACGCCAGAAGAGATGGCAGGCCCTGGCCTGCTGACGGAGATTGCCGAGCAGACCGGCGGTCGCCAGTTCCCTGTGGAAAACATCAATGAATTGCCCGACATCGCCGAGAAGATCGGGATCGAATTGCGCAACCAGTACGTGTTGGGCTACGTCCCAATCAACGAGGCGCGGGACGGAAAATGGCGTCGGGTTAAAGTTGAGGTTAAGAAGATCCGCGGAATGCCCCAGCTAAGACCTTATTTCCGCGACGGTTATTACGCACCTTCCCGCTGAGTTATATACCGCCCGACAAAGCTGGTGTACAAGAGATTTATGAGACTCCTGCCCTTTGCCTGTCTGATGGCGGTTGCTTTGCCCTCGGCTGCCTTGTGGGCTCAAGATGTCCGAACCAACATCCAGTCAGGGGACGTGGTTTTTCGGGCCGATACCAGAGAAGTAGTGCTTCATGTGACGGTAGTGGACAAGCGGGATCAGTTGGTCACCGACTTGGGACAGTCCAATTTCCGGATTTCTGAGAATGGCCAGCCGGTCGACATCAAGTTCTTTCGACAGGAAGACGTGCCCGTCTCGATTGGGATCCTGGTGGACAATTCCGGTTCGATGCGCGATAAGCGGCTGCGCGTGAATACGGCGGCGCTGGAGTTCGTGAAGGCGTCGAATCCGGAAGACGAGATGTTCATCGTCAATTTTAACGACGAGGCCTACCGCGACACGGATTACACGAATGATCAAAGCCGAATCCAAGATGCGCTGCAGCGGATTGACTCGCGCGGCGGCACGGCTCTCTATGATGCGGTCCGGGCTTCGCTCGACTACCTGACGGAAAAAGCGCACAACGAAAAACGCGTCTTGCTGTTGATCAGCGACGGGGAAGACAATGCCAGCAAGGTTCAGCTGGAGGTATTGGTTCGCGAACTGCAAGAAGCGGATTCCAGCCAGACGCAGATCTACGCGATCGGTCTGCTGACGGAAGAAGAGAAGCGCTCCGCGAAGCGGGCAGAACGGGCCATCAAGTATCTGACGCGCGCGACCGGCGGTCCGGCCTACTTCCCGGTGACGGTGGATGAGGTAACGGCGCTGATGCGAAAGATCGCCGCCGATATCCGCAATCAGTACACTATCGCCTACACTCCGACGGCGACTGCCGCCCCAGGCTTCCGGGAAATTGCCATCGAGTTGGTCGGCTCCGATAAGCGCAATACAGTGCGGCATCGCCCCGGCTACTTCAGCGAATAACACTGTACGATTTAAGAGTGAAGCTTCTGCGCACGGCCGGTTTCCTGTGGGATGCCAGCCGCGGCTACCGCCTGCGACCCTGGGCCAGCCCGTACATTCGCTGGCGGATGGAGACGTACTCCGGTCTACACGCCGATCAGATCGATAGGGCGACCTTCTGGGCTTTTCTCGGCCAGGAGCGACAGCGACTGCTGGCTTTCTTGAAGTGGGCCGGCGAAATGCGCTCTTAGCGCCGATCGCGAACGAGCCGCACCGTTTCGGTTACGGCAAACCAAAGGTTCACGAGCCCCAGGCCAGAAACTCCGCCGCGTACGTAGCTGCTCAGCATGAATCGCTCCGCGGCGGCGTTGAGGCCGAAGAAGTAGTTTCGGTCCCAGAGCAGCGTCCAGGGCAACAGCAGCAAGATTAGGCCGATCTCGAAACAGAACAGCGCCAGGACGATGCGCAAGACGCGCCTAGACTTGGCGGAAGCTTCAGCATTGGAAGACGGATCGGTCGGAGCGGCCGGCGTAATGCTCAAAGCGCGGCCGCCTCTGGTGCGAAGAGTTCCCCTTGCAGCGTATCGCCTGCGGCGGCATAAGCAGGGAGCGTGCTGGCGGCGGCCACGGGTTCGAAGCTCAAGCGATGGATCGGCGTGGGGCCCTGCAAGGCCAACGCTCGTAAGTGATGCGGCGTGCCATAGCCCTTGTTGGAAGCCAGGCCGTAAGCCGGGTAGAGCTTATCCCATTCGCGCATCCAGGCATCGCGTTCAACTTTGGCGAGGATAGAGGCGGCCGCGATGGAGCGGCTGCGGGCGTCGCCATGGATGAGCGACCGTTGCGCTTGAGGCAGATTAAGCTTCATCGCGTCGGCCAGGATATAGTCCGGCTGGATCGCTAGCTTGCGTATCGCACTCTCCATGGCTATGCGCGCCGCTTGATAGATGTTGACGCGATCAATCCAGGCGGCATCGACGGCGGCGATGGCCCAGGCCGCGCAGCGTTGTCGAATCTTGGGCGCGATCTCCTCGCGAGTCTTGCGGTCCAGTTGCTTACTGTCGGCCAGCCCGCGAATCGGGATGCCGGGCTTTAGGATGACCGCCGCTGCGACAACCGGGCCGCAAAGACAGCCTCGCCCTACCTCGTCGACGCCCGCGATCAAGGTGTAGCCTGCTTCTCTAGCCTGCTCTTCATACCGAAGGTGGGGCCGACGCCTGGTCGGCCTAGCTGGCAGCAACGGCGACGTGGGAAGAGGCATGCACGAGTCGCCGAAAAGAATCTAGCGGCGGTCGCGCTCGCGCAAGCGAGCGGCTTTGCCTCGAAGATTGCGGAGATAGTACAGCTTGGAGCGTCGAACGCGGGTCCGGCGGACTACCTCGAACTCCGCAACGATCGGCGAATGAATCGGGAAGATGCGTTCAACGGCGATGCTGCCGAAACTGATTTTGCGAAGCGTGACGGTCTCGCGCAGACCGGCGTTGTTCTGCGCGATCACTGTACCTTCAAAAACCTGAATGCGCTCTTTCTCGCCCTCGCGAATACGCACGTGCGCGCGGACGGTATCGCCCGGCGCCATCTGGGGTACGCCTTCGCGCATTTTCTTTCTTTCGATCTTGTCGAGTATGGCGTTTTGCATGGTGACTACCTTCGGGCGGCGAAAAGAGACGCTTTTCTGTAATTGTACCGAGGGTTGAGCGGTTTTCGCTTGCAGTTTCGTTACATTCCGGCGTTCTATTCAGAACGGGCCTCTTGCCTCATCCGCCTCAATCTCCTCCAACAACATCCGATCCTCCTTGGTCAGCAGGGCTGATTCCAGCAGGTCGGGCCGATTTTTCCTGGTCTTGGCCAGCGCCGTTTTGCGGCGCCATCGGCGGATCTTCTCGTGATCGCCGGATAACAATATTTCTGGGGCCTTCCAGCCGCGAAACTCAGCGGGCCTGGTGTAGTGCGGGAAGTCGAGGATTCCCTGCACCCCGCCAGCAGCCGGAGTAAACGACTCCTGTATGCTCGATGCTTCGTTTCCCAATACTCCCGGAACCAAACGGGCGACGGCATCGACGATCAGCCCCGCGGCCCATTCTCCTCCCGAGAGGACGAAACTGCCGATGGATATCTCCTCATCCGCCAAGTGCTCGGTCACTCTTTCGTCGATCCCCTCGTAGCGGCCAGAAATCAGAACCACTTCTTCGTACTGGGCGAGCCGCAGGGCCGTAGGCTGATCGAAAAGCTTGCCTTGCGCTGACGCGGCGACGACTCGCCGTTTAGCCTCGGGCTTGCGTCCCGCGATCTGCTCCAGGGCCAGAGAGATCGGCTCGATCTTCATGACCATGCCTTCATCGCCTCCGAAGGGCCTATCGTCCACCGTGCGGTGCCTGTCGAAAGCGTAGTCCCTCAAGTCGTGCGTCTGTACAGAGACAAGGCCTGACGAACACGCCCGGCTAACCACGCCGTACTCGAACGGAGTGCGGAAGAACTCGGGGAAAATCGTGAGCAGATGAAACGTCAGCATGGCGATTCGCTGGGCTCGATCATTCGTTCAGCTCTTCCAGCCCATCCGGAAGCTGGACCGTGATTCGCTTGGCCTCGACATCCACGCGGAGGCAAATTTCGGACGTAAAGGGAATCAGAATTTCTTTTTGCTCTCGGCGGACCTCCAGCAGGGGCTGCCCCCCGGATTCCAACAACTCCTCTACTATTCCGACGACCCGGCCCGTATCGGCAGTAATGACCTCGCAACCGATCAGGTCGATGTCGTAGTGTTCTCCTTCGGGCGGCGGGCCAAGATCCTCGTAAGGGATCTGCACTTCGCAACCGCGCAGATTCTCTGCATCGGTAATGGTTTCGACACCCCCAAACTTCAAGACTAAGCGGCCCTGGTGATACCAGGAGTGCTCAATCGTCCTTTCTTCCCGCAGCCCGTTCGGGTATAGCAGGGTGATGACGGCGTTTTCAGCGAATCGATCCGGGGCATCACAGAGGTCGCGGGCGGCGACTTCACCCCTGTTGCCCCGAGGTTTGAAAATCTTCGCCAGCGTGACGTATTCAGACGGCGCGGATCGGGTCAAGGCTCAAGGATCTCAAGGGAGAATCGTTTGTTGTGCTTGACGCCCGCCGCTCCGAGGAGAGTACGTATGGACTTGGCGGTGCGGCCTTTCTTGCCGATGACCTTGCCCAAGTCGGCTTGGTCCACGCTCAACTCCAATACCCGCACCTGATCGCCGTCTACTGACTTAACTGAAACGCCTTCCGGGTTGTCTACCAGCGCCTTGGCAATCAGTTCGACCATCTCTACGACTGGATCAATCTTAGATTCCGTAGCCATGCGCCCCTCCTGTGCATGACGGCCGCCCTAAGACGCAGGACGACCGAGGCGCCGGGCCGGCGCCGTTTCGCGATCCACGCTGATTAGGCTTTGTCGGCGTCGGCGACGATATCGCTGCTGCCGTTCTCGGCTTCGGTCGCTGCCGCTTCGGCTTCGACTTCCTCTACTTTGGGCGCTGGGGCCGGAGCCGCAGCCACGGCGACAGGCTTGCGGGCAGGCTTGTTCGCGGCGGCGGCCTTCTGGGCGGCCTCGCGCTTCGGCTGTGCGGTGTTCGAGCCGTTGGCGTCGAAGAACTTGATGAGCCGCTGCACCGTTTCGCTGGGTTGGGCCCCGACGCCTAACCAGTAAGCGATCCTTTCGCGCTTCAGGTCGATTTCGATGGGATCGGGACGCGGGTTGTAGTGACCCAAAATCTCAATCGTCTTGCTGTCCCTGGCCCGGCGGCTGTCAATCGCCACCAGCCTGTAGGACGGTTTTTTCTTTGCCCCGATTCGGGTCAAGCGTAACGCCACCATGGCTAATTCAATCCTCCAACGATCCCTATCCGTACACGTCCGCGAGCTGCGCTCAGCGTCCGAAAATCCCTGGGAGCTTCATCCCCGGCGGCAACTGCGGCATGCCGCCTGGAGGGTTCCCTCTACCCTTGCCCTTCTTCTTCCCCTTGCCCTTGCGCTTGGCGCCAACGCCGGCCATGCCGCCGGTCAGCGAACGCATCATGCGACGCGCTTCCCGGTACTGTTTGAGCAGCGCATTCACGTCTTGTACCTCAACTCCGCTGCCGCGGGCGATCCTGCGGCGGCGGCTGCCGTTGATGATCTCGTGATTTTTACGCTCCTTGGCGGTCATCGAGCTGATGATTGCTTCGATACGCACCAACTCCTTGGGGTCCATGTCGACGTTCTGCAGATCCTTGAACGGACCTATGGAGGGCAACATCGAAAGCAAAGACTGCAGCGAGCCCATCTTCTTGAGCTGACGCAGCTGCTTTTGGAAGTCTTCGAGCGTGAACTCGTTGTGCAGGAGCTTTTCCTGCATTTCGAGCGCTTCTTTCTTGTCGATCTGTTGTTCGACTTTCTCGATGAGCGAGAGCACATCGCCCATGCCGAGGATGCGCGAAACGATGCGGTCGGGGTGGAACAGCTCCAGGGCGTCAGGCTTCTCGCCGACACCGATGAACTTGAGCGGGCGGCCGGTGACTTGGCGAATCGATAGCGCGCCGCCGCCGCGAGCATCGCCATCCATCTTGGTCAGCACGACGCCGGTGATGCCGAGCCGGTTGTTGAATTCTTCCGCGCTCTTGACCGCGTCCTGACCGGTCATGGCGTCTGCGACGAACAAGATCTCAACGGGATCGAACTCGCCCTTGAGCTGTTCGAGCTCAACCATGAGTTCGTCGTCGATGTGCAAACGGCCGGCAGTGTCGATGAGCACCACGTCGCGGCCGGTTTGGTTCGCTTCACGGCGCGCGCCCTTGGCGAGTTCCAGCGGCGACTGGCCATCCTCGCCGGCGTAGATCGGGACGTCGATTTGCTTGGCCAATACCCGGAGTTGTTCGCGGGCCGCGGGACGGTAAACGTCGACGGAGACGAGCAGAGGCCGTTTGCCGTTCTTGGTCAGCCAGCGGGCGATCTTGCCGGTCGATGTGGTCTTGCCGGAGCCCTGCAGGCCGACGATCATGAAGATCGAAGGCGGTTGGCTGGCGAAGCGCAGTTTCGATTCACCGGAGCCGAGGATGCGGATCAACTCGTCCTTGACGATCTTGACGACTTGCTCGGTGGGCGAGAAGGAGGTGAGCACCTCTTGGCCCAGCGCCTTCGTGCGGACGTTGAGGATTAACTCTTTGACGACCTTGAAGTTAACGTCAGCTTCGAGCAGGGCGAGACGGATCTCCCGCAGGGCATCTTGGATGTTTCCCTCGGTGAGTTTGCCTTCGCCGCGCAGGTCCTTGAAGACGCGCTGCAGCTTTTCAGACAGATTTTCAAACATGCCTGACGTTACTCAATCGGCTATCGCACGCGGCGGCCGGATCAACTGCCTTCGGAAACTCCCAGGCGGGCGAGAAACGACGCAGATCTCCCAGGAGAATACTCTCTATTGTAGTGAGCGGTTTACGGGGGCGTCAATCGCCGGCGGCTGCCAGCAGGGCGTGCTCCGAGATCCGATAGCAGGTCGGATCACTCATGATCTGGCGCACTAAGGCGATATGCATGGCATGCCCTGCGCGGGTAGCGATTACCTTGCCTAGCAAGGGTTTACCCAGCATGGCTAGGTCGCCGATGAGGTCGAGGAGCTTATGCCGGCAAGGTTCATCGGAGAAACGCAGCCCGCCCGGATTGAGGACGCCCTCCGCTCCGAAGCAGACGGCGTTTTCGAGGGTCGCTCCGCGTATCAGACCCATTTGGCGCATTTGGTCCAAGTCGGCCTCGAACCCGAATGTGCGTGCCGGAGCGATTTCTCTGGCGTAAACCTCGGGTTCGATGGTTAGGCTGAGCGTTTGGCTGCCCACAAGAGTATGGTCGAAGCGCGTTTCGCAAACGATATCGAAGTCGTCAGCGGGTTCGATGCGAATACGTTTGTCGCCGTCCACAGCTTCGACGGGCCGCACGATCTTCAAGTAGCGGCGAGGCCGGTCGAGCCTACGCAGACCGGCGGTTTGCAACATTTCGATGAAGGGTAGGGCGCTGCCGTCGACAATCGGGACTTCGAGATTGTCGATTTCGATAATCAGGTTATCGATACCGCCGGCGTAGAGGCAGCTCAACAGGTGTTCGGTCGTCTGTAACAGCACGCCCTCACGCATCAGGCTGGTCGCGTAGCTTACCTTTGCCACGTGGCGCCAAACCGCGGGGATCTCAAACCCATCCAAATCCGTACGCCGGAAGCGGATTCCCGTGCGTGCTTCGGCGGGGACGAGGCGCATCGACACGGGCGCTCCGCTGTGGAGGCCGAAGCCGGAAACTGCAATTGGGCGCTCGATCGTCGTTTCAAATGGCAAGGGAGGGGTCCTTCAGCGTTAGAAGGCTCGGATCTGCAATTTTCCTGCCGTTGTCTAAGCTATTGATTCTAGGGACAAGTTCTACGTAAGTGTGGCAGATTAGACACATTCTGCCGATCGCACACGTGTTTTATTTCATACGCTTACTAGAGTTGCGCACGAGTATTGCTGGCGACGACAACGGCCCGGCCGGTCTCCAAACGAATCTGATCGAGGTTGTTGCCGAGCGGCGTGGGCTGTCCCAGGGCGAACCCTTCTAGATCGGTAGCAACGTAGTTCTGGACGATCCAGTCGAGGATAGGGCCCTTGAGCTCTTGTCCGTCAATTTGGAAGGAATCCACATCGGCACGGGCTTGCCCGCCTGAAGAGACGTAACGCACGCGGGCGACGAAATCGTGCTCGCCGCGCAACATCATGAGCAGCAGACGCGTAGCGGGATCCTGCGCTTCTCCGAGCAGTGAGAAGTCGGCTCGGCCCGAGACGATTCCGATGTCGGATTCGAAGACGACGCGCAGGTTGCGGATGCCTTCGGGGATGAGCCCCGCGTAATCGTATTGCAAAAAGCTATTGATCTCGCTCTGCGTGAGCGTGATCTGTTCGCCAGGATTCATCTCGCCTAGGCTGATGCGGTCCAGTTTCTCGGAGGCTGAGCGACTCTCTTCGAGCGAAACGGCCAAGAGCGAACCGAGGCTCGAAATCAGAAGCGCGACAGCGAATGGGATGATGCGTCGTTTCATTCGTCGAATCCTGGTGCTTTGGACGGCTTAGCGACGGATGTTGTTACGCTTGGCTCTTGCAAAAGGTCGCGGGCCTCGGCGCGTTGGCGCAAGTCCCCGAGCAGAGCCAGCATATCGCCTGCCGCAATCTCGTACTCGGGCCCCGGATTGGCTTGGATTTCCCCGTCACGCGCGGCAGCTACGACGAGCGCGCCGGTCCTCGTCCTGAGGGCTAGATCGCGAATGGTGGAGCCGCCGACCGCCGCATCGACCGGGACGGTTATCCAATCGATTTCCAACGAATCGCCAGCCCGGCGAATATCTGCCAGCACATCGCGGCAGGGATCGGACAGATCTTGACCGCGCAGAGGCTCATAAAGATCCCTGCGCACGGCGTCGCTGAAGCGATGGACGTCGGTAGGGGAGTACTCGAAATGGCTCAGAACTTGACGGACCATCTCGAGACCCGCCTCAAACTCGGGTTGTACGGCTTCGTAGACGCCCAAGCCTCGGAGTTCCACGAGGTGCTCTGGGTACAAGGCGCGGGCCACGACATGCAGATCGGGCTGTCTCCGACGGGCCTGTTGGACGGTGAGGCGAATGATCACCTCCGCCGGCACGGTGATGAGCAGCAGACGCGCTTCGCCCACGCCGGCAGCCTCCAATATCTCTTCCCGGGAGGAATCGCCCCAGATGACGGGCAGCCTCTCACGGCGCAGAGCTTGGGCCTTTTCGCTGTTCAGCTCGATGATGACGAAGGGCAGGCCGATGTTGCGCATCACCTGCACGGCGGAGCGGCCGGTGCGTCCGTAACCGACGACGATCACATGTCCGCGCAGTCCTGCGTTGGGCAGATTGAAAGTTTCGAGCGGCGCTTGCTGCGGGGCGAAGCGCCGCCAACGGCGATATAGAACCGGAGCAAGACGGGAGAGCGCAGGAGAGGCAACCATAGTGGCCAGCGTGACCGTCAAAGTCAACGAGTACACTTCGGTCGAAATCGCCCCGCTCTGCATACCGGTTCGGGCGAGGACAAAAGCGAACTCGCCGACTTGAGCAAGGCCCATGGCGATGATCCACGGGGCCATATTCCCGTAGCCGAACGCACGGGCGAGGCCGCCAAAAATTAGGGCCTTGCCGGCGACGACCAGCGTGACGGTTGCGCTAACGATGCCGAGGTTCTTGGCCAGGTAAGCGGGGTCGAAGAGCA